>JBIOZO010000207.1:0-6529 GCA_044871215.1 Gaiellaceae bacterium
AAGGACACGACCGGTGCGTTCGCGTCGATGGTCAAGCTCTTCAACGACCAGAACTCCGGCGCCAAGGTGAAGCTGATCGAGCTGCCGACCTCGGCTGACGACCAGCGCGCCCAGCAGGTGCAACGCCTGCGCGCCAAGTCGAGCGAGTGCGACGTGCTCGGCATCGACACGATCTGGACCGCCGAGTACGCCTCGCAGGGCTGGATCTACGACCTGAGCGACTGGATGAGCTCGCACAAGGACAAGTTCATCGGCTCGACGGTCGACAGCACGAAATTCGACGACAAGTACTGGGCCGTCCCGTTCAACACGAACGCGGGCTTCCTCTATTACCGCACCGACAAGGTGAAGCAGGCGCCGAAGACCTGGCAGCAGGTCTACCAGGACGCGAAGACCGACGGCGGCCTCGCCTACCAGGGCTCCCGCTACGAGGGGCTGACGGTGAACTTCCTCGAGCTGCTCTACAGCGCGGGCGGCAAGGCGATCTCCGACGACGGCAAGAAGGCGACGATCGACTCGCCCGAGGCCAAGTCCGTTCTGACGTTCATGCAGCAAGGCGTGAAGGACGGTGCCGTGCCGAAGGCCGTCAGCACGTACACCGAGGAGGAGTCCCGCCGTTCGTTCGAATCCGGCAAGACCGCGCTCGAGCGGCAGTGGCCGTACGCGTACTCCCTCGGTCTGCAGTCGCCGATCAAGGGCAAGTTCAAGATCACCACGCTGCCGGGCTGGGAGGACAACCCGGGCGGCGGCGTGATCGGCGGCTACAACCTTGCGATCAACGCGTACTCGAAGAACCCGGGCACCGCGCTCGCGTTCGCCGACTTCGTCACGCAGGCGAAGCAGCAGGAGTTCATGGCCGCGAAGACCTCGCTGCCGCCGACGCTCAGCGCGGCGTACGACGCGCCTGACGTGAAGAAGGCGCTGCCGTTCGCAGCAGAGCTGCGCAAGGCGGTCGCGCAGGCCTCGCCGAGGCCGATCTCGCCGGTCTACCCGCAGATCAGCGAGGCGATCTACAACAACGTCTACAACGCACTGTGGGGCGGCGCGAGCGCCGACTCCGCGCTGAAGAAGGCCAACGACCAGATCGACAAGGCGCTGCAGACGTTCTAGTCGTGGCGACCGCGGCCGAGACAGTCGCAAGACCGCGCAAGAGGCGGCGCTCCGGACTCTCGGAGCGCCGCCTCGCGCTGCTGATGATCGGGCCGGCGCTGCTTGTGATCCTGCTCGTCGCCGCGTACCCGATCGGGTACGCGATCTGGCTCTCGCTCCACGAGTACAGCCTCATCCACAAGGGCCTCTCGCGTTGGGCCGGGTTCCGGAACTACAGCTCGGCGCTCTGGGGCGACGAGAGCCACGCCTTCTGGACCGCGTTCAGGACGACGTTCATCTTCACCTTCATCTCGGTGACGCTCGAGCTGGTGCTCGGCCTGGCGATGGCGCTCGCGATGCACCAGGCGTTCAAGGGCCGTTCGGTGCTGCGGGCGACCGTGCTCGTGCCCTGGGCGATCCTCACCGTCGTGACCGCGATGACGTGGAAGACGATCTTCGATCCCGACCTCGGCTTCGCGAACACGATGCTCCGCGCCCTGCACCTGCCCGGCGGGCACGTCGTCTGGCTCGGCCAGAGCGGCTACGCGCTCGCGGTGCTGATCTTCGCCGACGTCTGGAAGACCGCGCCCTTCATGGCGCTGCTGCTGCTGGCGGGGTTGCAGGTGATCCCGGAGGACGTCTACGACGCGGCCAAGGTCGACGGTGCGACGACGTGGCAGCGCTTCCGGCGAATTACGCTCCCGCTCCTGGCGCCCGCGATCCTGGTCGCCTTGATCTTCCGCACGCTCGACGCCTTGCGCATCTTCGACCTGCCGTTCGTCCTGACGCAGGGGACGAACGGGACGAACACGCTCTCGCTCGAGGCCCAGCAGACGCTCGTCAGGAACGGGATCATCGGGCTCGGCTCCGCGCTGTCGGTGCTGACGTTCGTGACGGTGATGCTCGTCTCGTTCCTCTACATCCGCTTCGTCGGCGGGAACATCAAGACCCTCGCGGAGGACACGTGAGCGCGGCTCCCGTCGTCGAGCCGGTCGCAACGACGACCACCCGCACGGCCCGTCAGCGACCGCGTTTCTCCGGCAGCTGGCTGCTCTGGATCGCAGTGATCCTGATCATGCTCTTCTGCCTGTTCCCGTTCTACTGGCTGATCAACACGTCGCTGAAGACGGGGGCCGACCTATCGGGCGCGAACGTGGTGCCGCCCCACCCGAACCTGGACAACTACAGCTCGATCTTCCGCAACGGCGACTTCACCCGGGCGCTGCTCAACAGTGCGGTCCTCGGTCTGACGACCACCGTCATCGCGCTGACGGTCGGCTCGTTTGCGGCCTACGCGCTGGCGCGGCTCCGCTTCCCAATGAAGTACCTGCTGCTCGCCGTCATCCTCTCGATCACGACGTTTCCTCCGATCGCGATCGCGGCGCCGATCTACAAGCTTTGGAGCGACATCGGCCTCTACGACCAACCGTTCAGCCTCGGCCTGATCCTCCCCGACCTGACCTTCACGCTCCCGCTGACGATCTACATCCTCACGTCCTTCTTCCGCGCCATCCCGCGCGAGCTCGAGGAGGCGGCGCTCGTGGACGGGGCGAGCTACCTCCAGTCGTTCCGCAAGGTCGTGCTCCCGCTGGCCGCGCCGGGCCTCGTCACCGCGGGGCTGCTGGCGTTCATCTTCGTCTGGAACGAGTTCCTGTTCGCCATCACGCTGACCGCCTCGGCGAGCGCGCGTCCGGTACCCGCGGCGATCGCCTTCTTCACTGGCAGCTCGCAGTTCGAGATCCCGCTGGGCACGATCAGCGCGGCCTCAGTGGTGGTCACAGTGCCGCTGATCGTGCTGGTGCTGATCTTCCAGAAGCGGATCGTGGCCGGCCTGACCGCCGGCGCCGTGAAGGGCTAGGAGCCTTTGGCGGAACGGTGCACGCTCTCGGGGCGCGATGGTCGTTCCGAGGCAAGGACGCAGGGAGCGTTCGTACCTGGAAGGTACGGGCGCGACTGAGGACGTAGTCCTGGGGGCGAGCAGCGCGGCCCGAGAGCCTCGTCACTGGTTCGTCAAAGGCTCCTGATTAGGCGGAGGCGGAGGCGGGCTCGCGGTCGGCGACCGCGATGTTGTGGCCTGTCTTCGGGTCGAACAGCTGCACCTTCGCGGCGTCGACCCAGAGCTTGATCTCCTTGCCCTCGCGCGCCTGGCTGGCCGAGTCGAGCCGCGCCACGACCCGATCCTCTTCGCCGCCATGGCTCGGAACGTCCGTCGTGCCGGCCGCCTGCGCCAGCTCTGCGAGCTCCTCCGACTCGATCCCCTGACGCTCGATCGAGAAGTGGGCGTAGAGCTCCGCGCCCATCCACTCGACCACGTCGGCCTTGGTCGTGAAGGTCGCGCCGCCCTCGGCCCCGTCGCCGGCCAGCGATGCGTCCTCGAAGTCCTCGGGCCGGATTCCGGCGATCAGCTCCTTGCGCCCGTCGAGCTTTGAGCGCAGCCGCTCAGGCAGCGGCGCTTCGACCATCGGGAGCACGATCGTGTTGCCGTCGACCTTCGCCGGAACGAAGTTCATCGAGGGCGAGCCGATGAAGCCCGCCACGAAGAGGTTGACCGGCTCTTCGTAGAGCTCCTGCGGCGGGCCGACCTGCTGGACCACGCCCGCGCGCATGACTGCGACGCGGTCGCCGAGCGTCATCGCCTCGACCTGGTCGTGCGTCACGTAGACGGTCGTCGTGCCGAGCCGCTGCTGGAGACGGGAGACCTCGGTGCGCATCTGCACGCGCAGCTTGGCGTCGAGGTTCGAGAGCGGCTCGTCCATCAGGAACGCGGCCGGCTGGCGCACGATCGCGCGCCCCATTGCCACTCGCTGGCGCTGGCCGCCGGAGAGGTTCGCCGGCTTGCGCTCGAGCTGCTCGGTCAGGTCGAGGATCTGCGCAGCCTCCTCGACGCGCTGGTTGATCTCCTGCTTTTCGACCTTCGCCAGCTTGAGGGCGAACCCCATGTTCTCGCGCACGGTCATGTGCGGATAGAGCGCGTAGCTCTGGAAGACCATCGCGATGTCGCGGTCGCGCGGCGGGAGGTCGTTGACGACGTGGTCGCCGATCCGCAGCTCGCCCTCGGTGATGTCCTCGAGCCCGGCGATCATCCGCAGCGCCGTCGACTTCCCGCAGCCGGACGGGCCGACGAGGATCACGAACTCGCCGTCGGCGATCTCGAGGTTCATCTGCTTGACGGCCTCGGTCCCGTCTGGATAGCGCTTGGTGACGTCCTGGAGAACGATTTCCGCCACGGTTACGTACTCCTTACCACTTCAGGGCAGATTCAGTCCTCGCTCGCCCGATCCGCGCTCGGCGATCAGGCGCCGGTAGTGCTCGAGCAGCGAGCCCGGGTCGTCTCTCTGGGCCTCGACATTGCGCTCGACGGGGTCGATCGGCGGCAGCCAGGGCTCTCCCGTGGTGAAGCCTCCGGTCGGGCTTCCGTCCCATTGCATCGGGTGGCGGAACGGGTCGCGGTCGGCCCGGTCGAACGGCGGATCGACGCCGGGCCCGTTCGGCAGCCCGAGCTCGTCGCCCTGGTAGACGAACGCGGTTCCGGGCAGCTTCAGCAGAAGCGTCGCCGCCTCGCGCACGTGCTCCGGGCCGAGGCGCGAGGCGAGCCGCGGGAAGTCGTGGTTCGAGAGCACCCACGCGACGCGCCCGAGCTCGAGCGCCGGCTCGATCGCCTCGCGAAGGCGCTCGCGGTCCCAGGGCGCGAAGAGCAGCTCGAACCCGAACACCAGGTCGAGCACCTCGAGGTAAGGCGGGTAGCCGCTCGTGGGCAGGTAGACCTCGCCGATCAGGAACGCGTCGCCCGCGGCGTCGCGCAGCGCCCGCAGCGCGTCGATCGCCTCGGGCCGGTTGGCGGAGTAGACGTGGTCGACCTCGCCGCTCTCGCCGGCGAGCGGCAGCGGGAAGTCGCCGGAGGCGGGCGGGTCGTCGCGGAGCTCGGCGTCCTTCACGATCACGTTGACAGCGTCCAGCCGGAAGCCGTCCACGCCGCGGCCGAGCCAGAAGCGCACGACGTGCTGCATCGCCGCCACGACCTCCGGGTTGCGCCAGTCGAGGTCGGGCTGCTCGGGGTAGAAGGTGTGCAGGTACCAGCGCCCGGTCTGGTCATCCCGGCTCCACGCGCCCCCGCCGAAGGCCGCCTTCCAGTTGTTCGCCGGCCCGTCGACCGGCGACCAGATGTAGCGCTCAGGATGCTCGCGGAACCACGGGTGCTCGATCGACGTGTGGCACGGGATCAGGTCGAGCAGCACCTTCAGCCCGCGCGCGTGCGCCTCGCGCACCAGCCCTTCGAAGTCCTCGAGCGTCCCGAGCTGCGGGTCGACCGCCGTGTAGTCGGAGACGTCGTAGCCGAAGTCGGCCAGCGGAGAGGGGTAGATCGGCGAGAGCCAGAACGCGTCGACGCCGAGGTACGAGAGGTGGTCGAGCCGCGAGGTGATGCCCCGCAGATCGCCGATCCCGTCGCCGTCCGAGTCCTGGAACGAGCGGGGATAGATCTGGTACACGACCGCGTCCTGCCACCACATCGAGGCGCCGGAGGATAGATGCGCCCGGGGTAAGATCGCGTTCCGTTCCCGCGTCTTCGAGGAGGAGTGGCCAGCGATGCCAACCGAGCCCGGAAAGATCCGCAACGTCGCCGTCACCGGACACCGCGGGACCGGCAAGACGTCGCTGGTGGAGGCAATGCTCTTCCAGGCCGGAGCGATCAACCGGCTCGGCACCGTCGAGGCCGGCACGACCACCTCCGACTGGGACGAGGACGAGCAGCGCCGCCAGATGTCGCTCGCGTCGTCGCTCACGCACCTCGAGTGGCAGGGCCGGAAGATCAACCTGATCGACGCGCCCGGCGATGCGGGCTTCGCCGGCGACACGGTCGCCGCGCTGCGGGTCGTCGAGGGTGCGCTCGTCGTTGCCAGCGCCGTGATGGGCGTCGAGGTGCAGACGAGCCGCGTCTGGGCGCGGGCCGAGGCGCTCGACCTCCCGCGCCTCGTCTTCGTGAACATGCTCGACCGCGAGCGCGCCGACTTCTACCGGGCACTGGAGCAGTTCCGCAACCAGCTCTCCGAGCGCTGCGTCGCCGTGCACCTCCCGATCGGCGCCGAGCACGACCTGACCGGGATCGTCGACCTGCTGCACATGACCGCCTACAGCAGCCCCGAGGGCGAGCGCGAGAGCGGCCCGATGGAGATCCCCGAGGAGCTGCACGACACGGTCGAGCAGTACCGCACGCAGCTGCTCGACTCGGTCGTCGAGACGGACGAGAAGCTGATGGAGCGTTACCTCGAAGGCGAGGAGCTCGGCACCGAGGAGGTCGCGCACGCGCTCAAGGACGCGGTCACGCGCGGCGAGCTCTTCCCGGTCGCCTGCGGCGTGGCCACCAAGAACCTCGGCACGACGGCGCTGCTCGACCTGCTCGTCGAGGGCGTGCCGTCGCCGGCCAAGCGGCCGCCGTCGATCG
>JBIOZO010000208.1:0-14071 GCA_044871215.1 Gaiellaceae bacterium
CACGACGACTCGCCCGAGGCGTACTACGTGCACACGCCCGGGGTGAAGGTTGCGATCCCATCCACGCCTGCCGACGCCAAGGGCCTGCTCGCGGCCGCGATCCGCGACCCGGACCCGGTCGTCGTGCTCGAGCCCAAGCTGCACTACCGGACGATGCGTGGCGAGGTGCCGGAGGGCGAGCACGTCACGCCGCTCGGCGTCGCCCGCACGGTGCAGGAGGGCGACGACCTGACCTTCGTTGCCTACGGGGCGATGGTCCCGGTGGCGGAGGCCGCCGCCGACCTGCTCGACGCCTCCGTTGAAATCCTCGACATCCGCTCGCTGAAGCCGCTCGACGAGGATGCGCTGCTCGCCGCGGCCGCCAAGACGGGCAGGGTCGTGATCGTGCAGGAGGCGCCGCGCGTGGCCGGCTACGGGGCGGAGCTCGCCGCGATCCTCGCCGAGAAAGCGATGCTCGACCTGCAGGCGCCGGTCGTGCGCGTGACCGGCTACGACGTCCCGTACCCGTACTGGCAGATCGAGGACGCCTACATGCCGTCCGCCGAGCGGGTCGCGGACGCGGCCCGGAAGCTGCTCGAGTTCTGAGCCCCGACCGGCTGCGGCTCTGGCTCGAGCGTGGCGAGCGCGGCTTCCATCTGCGCGACGCGGCGACCGGCGAGCCGGTGCGCTGGGAGGACCCGCGGCTGCGTGTCGTGCCGGTGGCAGGCGTCTCCTTCAGGCCGGGCGCCGTCGAGGACGCCTCGTTCGATCCTGGGCGGCGCGTCGTGCTCGTGCCTGAGCCCGAGAACGAGCACGACTCGGGCGCGGTCGCGATCTGGAACGAGGAGCGGACGGTCCAGGCGGGCTACGTTCCGCGCGAGGTCGCGCCGGAGCTCGCGGGCGACGAGCAGGCGTACTCGCTCTGGCGCGTGGAAGGCGGGCTGCGCGTCCTGATCGTCCCGGCCGGATCCTGGGTCGGGACGCCGCGGTAGATTCCTCGGCCGTGCCTCCGCCCTACCGGATCGAGACCGAGCGCCTGGTCGTTCGCTGCTGGGAGCCGCGCGATGCGCCGCTGCTGAAGGACGCGGTCGACTCGTCGCTCGACCATCTGCGCCCGTGGATGCCCTGGGCGCACGAGGACCCGCAGCCGGTCGAGGCGAAGGTCGAGCTGCTGCGTGGGTTCCGCGGCCGCTTCGATCTCGGTCAGGACTTCGTCTACGGGATCCTCTCGCCCGACGAGTCGGAGGCGATCGGCGGCACCGGCCTGCACACGCGCAGGGGAGAGGGCACGCTCGAGATCGGCTACTGGATCCGCGCGAGCCGCGTCGGCCAAGGGTTCGCCACCGAGGCGACGGCGGCTCTCACGCGGGTCGGCTTCGAGCTCTGCGACGTGGGGCGGATCGAGTTGAGGGTCGACCCCGCCAACGAGGCTAGCCTCGCGATCCCGCGCAAGCTCGGCTTCGTCGAGGAGGGGACGATGCGCGGGGTCCTGGAGGGCACGCCGTCGCACGGCGACGCGGTCGTCTTCGCGCTCCTGCGCGGCGAGTTCGAGCACGACGTCGAGCTGAAGGCCTTCGATGCGGCCGGAAAGCGGGTCCTCTAGTGGCGCTCCACGAGCTGGCGCTCGAGCGCCGCAACCTGCACGGCCACTTCTCGCGCGACCTCGAGCCCGTGCTGGAGATCGACTCCGGCGAGTCGATCGCCTTCGGGACGCTCGACGCCGGGTGGGGGCTCGAGCCGCCACGCGCGGACGGGTCGGAGCGCGATCGCTTCGAGCCGCGCGAGCCGGAGCTCGACGACGGTCACGCGCTGATCGGGCCGGTCGCCGTCCGCGGCGCGCAGCCGGGGCAGGTGCTCGAGGTCGGGATCGACTCGGTCCGGGTCGGCGCGTTCGGACTGACGGTCGCCGGCGGCTGGCCGTCGTACATGAACGATGGGCTCGACGTGGCGGAGGGCGAGTCGGCGATCCTCGCGTGGGAGCTCGACGCCGATGCAGGCCGCGGGCGCGACCGCGCCGGGCGCGAGGTGCGGCTCTCGCCGTTCCTCGGCGTGCTCGGGATGCCGCCTGACGAGCCGGGCGTCCACCCGACCGGCCCACCGCGGTTCTGCGGCGGGAACCTGGACTGCAAGGAGCTCGTGCCCGGCTCGACGCTCTACCTGCCGATCCCGGTCGAGGGCGGGCTCTTCTCGGCGGGGGACTGCCACGCGCTGCAGGGGGACGGCGAGGTCTCGTCGACGGCGATCGAGTGCCCGCTCGAGCGCGCGGAGCTGACGCTGAGTGTGCGGGACGACCTCGAGCTGACCGGTCCGGTGGCGCGCACCGACGAGGCCTGGCTCACCCTCGGCCTCGGCGCGACCCTGGACGACGCGGCAATCGACGCGATGGACTCGATGCTGAGGCTGATGGGGCGCGAGCTCGACCTCGAGCGCCGCGACGCGCTTGCTCTCGCGAGCGTCCTGGTCGATCTACGGATCACCCAGGTCGTGAACGGCGTCGTCGGCGTCCACGCCGTGCTGCCCCATGGCGCGCTCGGCTCGGGGAGAATCTAGGCGTGGCCTACGAGTTCAAGCTGCCCGACCTGGGCGAGGGGCTGACCGAGGGCGAGATCGCCCGCTGGCTCGTCGCCGAGGGGCAGGAGATCGCCGAGGACGACCCGCTCGTCGAGGTGCAGACCGACAAGACAACGGTCGAGATCCCCTCGCCGGCCGCCGGCAAGGTCGCCCGGCTCCTGGTCGCGGAGGGCGAGGTCGTCCCGGTCGGAACGGTGCTGGTCGTGATCGGCGAGGACGGCGCGTCCGCGGCCGTGGCCGCGCCGCAGCAACGGGGACGGCCCCAAGAGCCTCAGGGCGAGCGAAAGGCACGCGCTCGCGCGACGCCGTTGATCCGGCGGATGGCGCAGGAGCTGGGCGTCGACCTCGAGGCCGTCGAGGGGACCGGGCCGCAGGGCCGGATCACCGAGGACGACGTTCGCAAAGCCGCAGGCGGCGAGCCCTCCGGCGAGGGGCGGCGAGAGCCGTTGCGCGGCGTCCGGCGCCTCGTCGCCGAGCACATGGCCCGCGCGCACCGCGAGGTGCCGCCGGTGACCTGGGTCGAGGAGTGCGATTTCGGCAACGTCGACCTGAACCGGCTCGTGCCGGCCGTGCTGAAGGCCGTCGCCGAGAGCCTGCAGCAGTTCCCCGAGCTGAATGCGCGCCTCGACGGCGACGCGGTCGTCTACCTCGACCGGTACGACCTCGGCGTCGCGGTGCAGACCGACCAGGGGCTAGTCGTCCCGGTCGTCCGCGCGGCGAACGAGAAGAGCCTCGACGAGCTTGCCGGCGAGATCGAGCGCCTGGCGGAGACCGCCCGTGCAGGAAAGCTCGACCCCGAGGAGGTGCGTGGCTCGACGTTCACGGTCACGAGCGCAGGCAAGCTGGGCGGGCTGCTGACGACCCCGATCGTGAATCACCCGGAGGTGGCGATCCTCAGCATCGGCCGCGTAGCGAACCGCCCGGTCGTCCGGGACGGCGAGATCCAGGCACGCCCGGTCGGCACGATCGCGATCACGTTCGACCACCGCGTCGTCGATGGGGCCCGCGCCGCTGAGTTCGGCCTCGACGTCATCCGCCGACTGCAAGCCTGAGAACGATTCGGAGGCCGGCGGCGAGGGTCCACCGGCCTCCGCTCGTGGAGGGGGATCCCTCCGAGCTAGAGCTGGCCGCGCATCGCGCCCAGCGGGTGCTTCGCGTTGTGTACGTTCACGTAGTAGGCGCGTGGATGGCCGGCGATCGACTTGACGAGCGACCGGGCAGCCTTAGTGCAGCCCTGGCGCTTGTAGTTGGCGCCGAGCGGGACGACCACGTTGCCCGAGACCCCGACCTTGCCCTTGTGGATGTGGGCCTGGTTCGGCTTGCCGTCGATCTTTGCGAGCGTGAACTCCCAGCAGACCTTGCCGGTCGCCGTGTTGAGCTTCACCTCGACCTTGCCCTTGTTCGAGGCCGGCGCGGCCGGAGCCTCGTTCTTGCCCTTCAACGCGACCTCGAACGTGACGGTCTTCGTCGACGCCGCATTGGCGGCGAGCACGGCCACGAGGGCCAGTGCCGAGATCACGAGTGCGGTGACGGTCCTGCGCATGCTCCTCCTCTCCTCTTGTGAGGCGTATACGCAGAGGGGAGGCGACCGGTTCGGTCCGGGTTACGCCACGAGGTGCGGCTCGAGCATCCGCTCGATCCGCGGCGCGCTGGCGCGGCCCTCGAGCCGCTCGACCACGCGCTTGCCCTTCACGAGCGCGAGCGTCGGGACCGTGTTCACACGGAAGCGCTCGGCGAGCTCGGGCTGTTCCGTGACGTCGACCGAGGTCACGCGCAGTCGGGCGCGTTCCTTGCGCGCGAGGTGCGCCATCAGGCTCTCCATGCGCCGCGCGGGGCCGGAGTGGGAGGCGCCGAAGAAGACCAGCAGGGGGCGGGTGTCGTCCGACATCGAAGTCGGCTTTTCCCTGCATATCGGGATTTCAAACCTCGGCGCCGACCCGCGTCTAGACTCCGCGCACGATGTGGGAGGCCTACCGGATCGGGCTGTCGCTCGGGCTCGGGATCGCGCTCGGCAGCCTGCTCGCAGCGCTCCTCGCGCCGCGCCGCGCGGCGCTGATCGCGGTCGCGCTGGTCGCTGCCGCGGCCGGCGCGGCGATCGGCTACGCGATCGGCGGCTGGCACGAGTCGGTGGCCGGAGGGCTCGGCGGCGCCCTTGGTGCGGTGGTCGTCGGCAGGCTCGTCGCCGGCACGCTCGACCGAGGCGGCACGCGCGGAGGCACCGCACTCCTCGTCGGGCTCGCCTCGCTCGTGCTCGCGGCACTCGCCCTGATCCCGTTCGTCGGCTACCTCGAGGCCGTAGCGGTGCCGGCGCTGGCGGCCCGCGCCCGCCGCCGCCGGCCCGAGCGCTACGCCGGCCTGCGCAGCCTCGCGCGCGATTGACCAAGAAGCTGATCCTCGTCGTGATCGACGGACTGACGCCCGAGGTCTTCGAGGACGCGGTCGAGACCGAGTCCGCCCCGGCGTTGGCGTTCCTCGCCCGGAACGGCAGCTACCGCCGCGGCGTGTCGACCTTCCCCTCGCTGACGCCCGTGTGCCTCTCGTCGATCGCGACGGGCGCACACCCGGACGTGCACCGGATCCCGCACCTGGTCTGGTGGCACCGCGGCGAGCGGCGCCTCGTCGAGTACGGTTCCTCGTTCGCCGCGATCCGCGCCGCCGGAGCTCGCCGCTCGATCGTCGACGCGATCTTCAACATGAACGAGCAGCACCTCGGCCGCGACGCCGTGACGGTCTACGAGTCGCTCGAGGGCGCGGGCCTGACCACGGCCGCCGTGAACATCACCTGCTACCGCGGGCGGACGCCGCACCTCCCGCTCGTGCCCGGGCTCACCCGGCCCGCCTACGGCCCGAAGGAGTTCTTTTTCTACAGCCTCTTCGAGTCCGAGGTCACCGGGGCGCCGGTAGCCGTCTTCGGACGCTCGACCGGCTCGATCGACGCCTATGCCGGCTACGTCGGGCGCTGGCTCGTCACGCGCGACGGCTTCGACCTGCTCGTCTACTACCTGCCGGACTACGACTTCGCCTCGCACGCTCTAGGGCCCGGCTCGAACCAGGAGGCGCTCGCGCGAAGCGACGCCGCGGTCGGCGCGTTGATCGAGGCCGCCGGCGGCGCGGACGAGTTCCTCGAGCGCTACGCGGTCGTCGTCTGCTCAGACCACGGCCAGACCCACGTCGAGCGCGCCGTCTCGCTCGAGGCCTCGCTCTCCGGCGCCGACGGCGTGCTCGTGACCGCCTCGAACCGGGCCGGCATGATCTACCGCCTCCCGGCATGCCGCGAGGAGTCAGCGGAGCTCGCGCGTCGCCTCGACGGCTCGGCCGCGGCCGAGGTCGTGCTCTACCGCGAGGGCGAGGAGGCGGTCGCGCGGCGGGACGGCGAGGAGCTTCGCTTCGCGCCCGACGGCGGCGCCTGGCGGACGACCGGCGACGTCTCGCTGCTCGACCAGCCCGACGCGCTCGAGCGCTCCTGGGCCGCGCTCGCGAACCCGAACGCCGGCGAGCTGCTCGTATCGCCGCCGCTCGGAGTCGAGCTGACGGACCTGGCCGGCCGCAGCCACCTCGGCGGCGGCAGCCACGGCTCGCTCGAGGCGGGCGACTCGCTCGTCCCGGTCCTGACTGTCGGCCTCGATGCCGAGCCGCGGCGGATCGTCGATCTCGCGCCGCTCGCGCTCGAGCACTTCGGCGTCGAGCTGCCCGCGTACGCCGATGCCGCCTGACCGGCGGCAGATGGTCGAGCGGCAGCTGCGCGGGCGCGACATCGACGACGAACGCGTGCTCGAGGCGATGGGCCGCGTGCAGCGGGAACCGTTCGTGCCGGAGGACGAGCGCCGCCGGGCCTACGCTGACGCGGCCCTGCCGATCGGCCACGGGCAGACGATCTCGCAGCCGTACATGGTCGCGAGGATCGCCGAGCTGCTCGCGCTGCAGGCCGGCGAGCGGGTCCTCGACGTGGGCACCGGCTCGGGCTACCAGGCCGCCGTGCTGGCCGAGCTGGGCGCGAGCGTCGTCACGATCGAGCGGATCCCCGAGCTGGCCGAGCAGGCGCGCGGGAACCTCGCGGAGGCCGGCTACGACGTGGACGTCCGCGTCGGCGACGGCACCCTCGGCGTCCCGGAGCTCGCGCCGTTCGACGCAATCGCGGTCGCGGCCGCAGCGCCGGGATTCCCGCAGACGCTCTACGACCAGCTCCGCCCGCGCGGGCGGCTCGTCGTGCCGGTCGGCGGGCAGCGTGTGCAGCGGCTCGAGCTGATCGTCCGCAGGCCCGAAGGTCCCGCGGTCGTGCACTCGGTGCCGTGCCGGTTCGTCCCCCTAGTGGGCGAGGAGGGCTTCGAGGCCTGACGGTTTCTCTACCGGGGACGGGGGCAAAGCCTCGTCTGGTGAGGGGTCTCACAGGTGACGAGCTGCTTCGGCGGCCGGTCCAGCTGCGCGGTATCCAGCTCGGCCGGCCGGTCGACGTGCTGCTGCATCCGCAGGAGCCGCAGGCGCTGGGCCTCGACGTGCTCTGCGGCGACGAACGGCACCGCTTCCTGCCGCTCTCGGCCGTCGAGGTGCGCGAGGGCCACTTCGAGGCATCGTCGCCGCTCGTTCTGCTCGACCTCCGCGACGACTCCTACTACCGGCGGGAGACGCGCTCGCTCGGCGCGCTGCGCGGGACGGCCGTCAAGGACGGCGCCGCGCTCGAGGACGTCGTGCTCGACGGCGGCTGGCGGATCGTCGAGCTCGTGCTCGAAAATGGCGAGCGGGTGCCGCTCGACGGGAACGTCCTGCCCGCCCGGCGCTCCCGCTGACGCCGCTCCGGTACGCTCGCGCGCCGATGGCCTTCTCTGCAGCAGCCGCGCGGACGCGCGCCGGCCAGGCGCTCCGCCGCCAACACAACTGGGTGCAGCTCGCCAAGTTCTCGGCCGTCGGCCTGAGCGGCTACGTGATCAACCTGGCCGTGTACACCGCGCTGCTGAAGGGCGCGGGGTTCCACTACGCAGCCGCCGCGACGTGCTCGTTCCTCGTGGCCGTCACCAACAACTACACCTGGAACCGGCTCTGGACGTTCCACGCCCAGCGCGGTCACGTGGGTTGGCAGGGCCTGCGTTTCCTCGTCGTGGCGGTGGTCGCGTACATCGCGAACCTCGCGCTGCTGACCGGCTTCGTCGCCCTCGGGCTCGACGAGGTGCTGGCCCAGGCGATCGCGGTGGTGCTCGTCGTTCCGCTGAACTTCCTCGGCAACAAGCTCTGGTCTTTCCGCCGCTAGGCTGAGACGGATGGCCCGCGTCCTGGCCGTGGCGCTCGCCGCCCTCGCGCTGGCGGGAACCGCCCTCGCCGCCGACAACCCGCCCAAGCTGCACGGCTCGCTCGCGCCGCCCTCGCCGCGCCTGAAGGCCGCCGAGGTGAAGCGGATCTTTCTCCAGAACGACAAGGTCGCCGGCTGGCTGACGCACTATCCCCGGGGCCGACAGCTCGACGCGGACTTCGACAAGGCGACGAAGCTGTGGACGGTCAAGGTCTGGGCCGGCCCCGCCGGCGAGGTGGCGACCGGGAAGGTCGAGGACGTGAGCGGCGCGGTCGTCGAGGCGTGGACCGGCCCACAGGTCGCGTGGAAGATGGCGCGCGGATCGCCGGGCGCCTTCGGCGGGCGCGAGATCAACAGCGCGCCGGTGTGGCTCGGCTTCTGTCTCCTCTTCCTGCTCGGGCTGGGCGACCTGCGCCGGCCGCTGAGCCTGCGCAACCTCGACCTGCTCGTGCTGCTCTCGTTCAGCGTCTCGCTCTGGTTCTTCAACCGCGGCGACATCTTCACGAGCGTGCCGCTCGCCTATCCGCCGCTGCTCTACCTGCTCGGGCGCATGGTGTGGAGCACCTGGCGCGGGCGGCTCGGCACCGGCGCGGTCCCGGTCTGGCCGGTGTGGGTGCTGGCGGCCGCGACCGTCTTCGCCGCCGGGTTCCGGATCGGGTTGAACGTGCGCGCCTCCAACGTCATCGACGTCGGCTACTCGGGCGTGATCGGGGCCGATCGGATCGCGCATGGCCAGGTGCCGTACGGCAACTTCCCGGTCGAGGCCGGCAAGGCCTGCGGGCCGGCTGACGCCGACGGCGAGATCCGCAACCACGTGCAGCCGAACGGCCGCTGCGAATCGGCCAACCCTCAGGGTGACACGTACGGCCCGGTCGCCTACGAGGCGTACCTGCCCGGCTTTCTCGCCCTCGGTTGGAGCGGCAAGTGGGACGACCTGCCGGCCGCCCACTTCGCCGCGATCGCCTTCGACCTGCTCTGCCTGCTCGGCCTCGCGCTCGTCGGCCTGCGCTTCGGCGGCGAGCGCCTGGCGGTGACGCTCGCGTTCGCTTGGGTCGCCTATCCGTTCACGCAGTACGTCTCGAGCTCGAACACGAACGACGCCCTGCCGCCGCTATTCCTGATCTGGGGCTTCTGGCTCGTCAGCTCGACCGTCGCACGCGGCGCGTTCTCTGCGCTCGCGGGGTGGACGAAGTTCGCGCCGCTCCTGCTCGCGCCGCTCTGGGCCTCGTATCCGGAGCGCCGGCTACGGCCGACGCTCGTGTTCGGTGCGGCCTTCCTCGCGGCGACGCTGGCGGCCTTCTCGATCCTCGCGCTCGACGGCCATCCGCTCGGCGCGGCGCACGAGTTCTGGAAGCGGACGCTGTCGTGGCAGATCGACCGCGAGTCGCCGTTCTCCATCTGGGACTGGCGCCAGTACCACGCCGGCCTGCCCGACCTGCACGTGCTCCAGCGGGTGCTCGAGGTCGCGCTGGTCGTCGGCGCGGTCGCCGTCTACTTCGTCCCTCGCCGCAAGTCGCCGCTGCAGCTGGCCGCGCTGACCGCCGCGCTGCTGCTCGGCTTCCAGCTCGTCCTGACGCACTGGTTCTACCTCTACCTGCCGTGGTTCTTCCCGTTCGTCGTCTTCGCCGTGCTCGCGCCGACCGCCGAGCGCCGACCCGCCCCCGTCCCGGCACCGCTTGAGCGTCGTCGCCAAGAGCTGGTCGGCGTCGACTGAGCCGCGGCGCCTCCTCGTCGGGGCAGCCGGGCTCTTCCTCGTCTCGATGACGCTGCTCCACTGGGGCTGGTACCAGCACGCCCTGATCCTCGACACGGTCGAGTACCACCGCTACGGCGCCGCCATGGCCGACGGCCACGTGCCGTACCGCGACTTCTCGGTCGAGTACCCGCCTGGCGCCCTGCCGGCGTTCGGCGTGCCGGCGATCGGCAAGCCGGGCTTCTCGTTCTACAACCGCGAGTTCCAGGTCCTGATGGCGCTTTGCGGCGTCGGGGCGCTGTGGGCGATGAGCGTCGCGCTGCGGCACCTCGGTGCCTCCGCCGAGCGCACGGCGGCTGCGCTCTGCTTCTTCGCGCTCGCCCCGCTCGTGCTCGGCTCGGTGATCCTCTACCGCTACGACCTGTGGCCGGCGTTCCTCACCGTTGCCGGCCTCGCCGCCGTGCTCGCCCGGCGCGAGCGGCTCGGGTTCGGCGCGGTCGGGCTCGGGATCGCGGCGAAGGCCTTCCCGGCCGTGGTCATCCCGCCGGCGCTCGTGTACGTCTGGCGAACGCGAGGCCGGCGTGAGGCTCTGCTCTGCCTCGGCGCGGCCGCCGCGGTCGTGGTCCTGGTGGTCGTGCCGTTCCTGGCACTCGCGCCGCACGGCGTCTGGGAGAGCATCGTGCGGCAAACGACCCGTCCGCTGCAGATCGAGAGCCTCGGCTCCGCGCTGCTGATCGCGGCGCACCATGTTGGTGGCCTCGGGCTGACGTTCGACTCGAGCCGAGGGTCGCAGAACCTCGTCGGCTCATTGCCGCATGCGTTCGGCTCCGCGTCGAGCGTGCTGCTCGCGGTCGCACTGGCCGGCATCTGGATCGCTGCCGCGCGCACCCCCTCGACCCCGGAGCGTCTGGTGCGCTGGTCGGCCGCGTCGGTTACCGCCTTCGTCGCCCTCGGGAAGGTTCTTTCGCCGCAATTCCTGATCTGGCTGCTGCCGCTCGTGCCGCTGGTGCGCGGCCGGCGCGGCCTGGCCGCCTCGGCGCTACTCGGGCTCGCGCTGCTGCTGACGCAGGTGTGGTTTCCGATCCGCTACTTCGACCTGGTCGCCTTCGAGGCGTTCCCGTCGTGGGTGCTGCTCGCGCGCGACCTCGTGCTCGTCGCGCTGCTGGTCGTGCTCACGGCACCGGCACCCGGACCGCGTCGCAGCTGAGCGCCCTCCCATCGGCGTCGCACTCGACAAGCGCTCCTTCGATGCGGACTCCGCCGTCGGCGGGCTCGAAGCGGACGCCCATTCCGGTGCGCATCCGCCCTATGGCCAGCTCGGCCTTGACGCCGATCACCGAGTCGTGCGGGCCGGTCATGCCGGCGTCGGTGATCGCCGCGGTGCCGCCGGGCTGCACGCGCGCGTCGTTCGTCTGCACGTGCGTGTGCGTGCCGAAGACCGCGGTCACCTTGCCGTCGAGCTCGCGGGAGAGGGCGATCTTCTCGCTCGTCGCCTCCGCGTGGAAGTCGACGAGCACCACCTTCGCCGCTGCGCGCGCCTCCGCGACCAGCTCGTCCACGACCTCGAACGGACTCGTGTGGGTGCCCATGAAGAGCTGGCCCTGCAGGTTCAGGACCGCCACCTTCGTCCCGTCCTCGGCGTCGACCACCGCTAACCCGCGGCCGGGTGTGCTCGCCGCGAGGTTCGCGGGGCGGACGACCCGCTCGGCCGTGTCCAGGTAGGGCGCGATCTCCCGGCGCCGCCAGACGTGGTTGCCGAGCGTGATCACGTCGGCGCCGGCCGCGAGCAGCCGCTCGGCGAGGCGCGGAGTGATCCCCGCGCCGTCGGCCACGTTCTCGCCGTTGACGACGCAGAAGCCGACGCCGTGCTCTTCCTTCAGGGCGGGGAGGCGCTCCTCGACGGCCTTTCGGCCGGCGGTGCCGAAGACGTCGGCGATGAAGAGGACGATCAGGGCAGCGAAAGCGTGGCGGCGTGAACTTCCAGGGCCACGTGGTTGCCCGTGTCCGTGGTCACGCGCGCGAGGGCCTGACGCTCGACGCGGGCGAAGTCGAGGATCGTCCCGACCTTCGAGGTGGTCGCTGCGAGCGTCGAGCCGACGGTCAGGTTCGGGTCCGGGCGCAGGTGCGTGAGCGAGACGACCAGCGACGGGTTGCCGCTCGGCTGGATGTCGATGCGCGCGCCCATGTGCTTGCCGGCGAGCACGTACGGCGTGATCCCGACCACCGTGCCGTCGACGGGCGAGTAGACGTCCGTGCCGGGCGGCGCGCCGATGTCGAGTGAGGCCGTCGCAGGGCCGGTGCCGCCGCTGAGCACGTAGTAGCGGAGCCCGCTCCCACTCCCGCTGCCGAACAGGCTGCGGGCGACCCGCCCGACGAGGCCCTGGTTCAGCTGACGCCCGACCGGCCGCAGCTCGAGCGCGTTGTCGGCCGCGGCGTGGTAGCCGACCGCGGTCAGCCGTCCCTGCGCGACCGGGAGCAGCAGGCGGATCGAGCCCTCGAGCGCGACCACCTGCGGCCGCGGCGGCCCGGCGGGCAGCAAACGAGTCGCAGGCGCGGGCGCCGCGGTCTGGACCGCGCGGTTGCCACCTGACCCGAACGCGGTCAGGAGCAGCGTGATCAGCGCGACCGAAGCAAGCAGAATCAGTCCCGCCAACCGCCTCTTTCGACGTGCAGCGGCCGTCTCGGCCCGCCGCCGCCTCGCATGTGCGGAGGCGCGTGGCATCCGCGGGAGGGTAATCGAGGTCGTCTCCTCCTGCAAAGGGACCGGCTCCGGCTTCAGCGCGAGGGAGCCTTCGACGCGGAAATCCCAGTTCCAGTCGGGTGGTCGGAGCGGTACGACCCGAGGGCTACGATGCCTGTCATGCCCGGGCCTCCTGCCGGCGCCGCGAAGATCGAGATCCCGCGCTGGATTCAGCTCGTCGGCCTGCCGATCCTGCTGTTGCTGCTGTGGGTGATCGCCGGTGCGGCGCGTCACGTCGTCTTCCTCTTCCTCGTCGCGGCGCTGATCGCGTTCCTGCTCAACCCGATCGTGCGGACGCTGACGCGTGTCTGGATCCCCAGAGGGTTCGGCGTCGCGCTGGTGTACCTCAGCTTTCTGGCCATCCTCCTCGCCGCGATCATCGCGCTCGGGTCGGTGGTCGTCGACCAGACGAAGTCGAGCGCGAACCGCGTGAACGACTACTTTACGGTCGAGCACGGACGCCCCGCGAGCACCGATGCGGACGCCGACGTCGACCGCTTCCAGCACTGGCTCGACACCCACCGGCTGGGCGGGATCGAGATCCAGAAGCAGGGCCACGACCTCGTCAAGCAGATCCGCAAGAAGGACGTCACGCGCTACACGGGCGACGTGATCGACTTCGTCGAGGGGGCGGCGATCGGGACGCTGAAGTTCCTCTTCGCGCTCGTGCTCGTGATCGTGGTCTCGATCTACATGCTGCTCGACATGCCGCGGCTCGGGCGCCTGGTCGACCGGCGCTTCCCGCCGCACCCGGGGTCGGAGCCGCTGCTGATCCGCATCGAGCGCTCGCTCGCGAGCTACGTCCGCGGGCAGGTGCTGCTCTCGCTGATCATCGGGACGAGCGCCGGCCTCGGCATGTGGCTGCTCGGCACCCTCGGCTGGGTGCCGGGTGCCGACAAGTACGCGGCGCTCTTCGGCGCGTGGGTCGCGATCACGGAGCTGATCCCGTACCTCGGACCCTGGCTCGGGGCGATCCCGCCGTTCGTCTACGCCCTCGTCGTGCACCCGGTCTCGGCGATCTGGGTCGGGCTGCTGTTCCTCGGGATCCACCAGATCGAGGGGCACATCGTTGTGCCGAACGTAATGGGCAACGCGCTGCGGTTGCACCCGCTGTTGGTGATCTTCGGGCTGCTGGCGGGCGGCGAGATCTACGGCCTGCCGGGCGCGCTGGTGGCGCTGCCCCTGCTCGCCGCGGGGCGGGCGATCTGGGAGTTCTTCGGCGAGCGCGTGACGCTCGAGTCGTGGGAGCAGGAAAGCACCGTCCCGGTGGAGGTCGAGCTCGAGGAGACGCGAGTCGCGCCTCTACCGCCGGCCGACGCCGATCCGCCGGCCGCGGCCAGCCGTTGAGCTCGCAGACACCGCTGCTCGCAGCCCGCGGCGCCGGGCGCACGTTCGGCCGCAAGCGGGCGCTGGAGGCGGTCGAGCTCGAGCTCTGGGCGGGCGACGCGCTCGCGCTCGTCGGCCCGAACGGCGCGGGGAAGTCGACGCTCCTGGCGCTGCTCGCCGGCGCGCTCGAGGCGAGCTTCGGCGAGGTAGAGCGGCGCAAAGGCCTCCGCGTCGGCTGGGCGCCGCAGCGACCCGCCCAGTACGGCCGGCTCTCCGCGCGCGAGAACCTGGAGCTCTTCGCCCGGCTCGAGGGTGAGCGCGACCCGCGCGCCGCGGCCGAGCGCCTCCTCGAGGCCTTCGACCTCCCGGGCGAGGCCGACCCGAGCGCGAATCTCTCGGTCGGAAACCGGCAGCGCCTCAATCTCGCGATCTCCGTGCTCGGCAGCCCCGACGTGCTCTTGCTGGACGAGCCGACGGCCGC
>JBIOZO010000209.1:0-8634 GCA_044871215.1 Gaiellaceae bacterium
CCACTGCGTTGTCAGCGCTGACGATGCCGAGAGCCGCCAGTTCGGCCTCCAGCTCGCCCCGGATCCGGCCGGTCACGCCGGGGTCGGAGAAGAGCGCGGTGCCGATCGCCACGTCGCTCGCTCCGGCTGCGAGCAGCTCGAGCGCGTGCCTGCCCCGGGCGACTCCGCCCATGCCTACGATCGGCAGGCGGGTCTCGCGGGAGCACGTGTAGACGGCCGCCAGAGCGATCGGCCGCAACGCCGGCCCGGAGAGCCCACCGACCCCGCGCGCGAGGAGCGGCTGCAGGGTCCGCTCGTCCAGCGCGAGCCCCCTGACCGTGTTCACCAGACTGAGCCCGTCGGCGCCGGCCGTCTCCGCCGCGCGTGCGGTCGCGCCCAGGTCGGGCACCGCGGCCGACAGCTTCGCGTAGAGCGGCTTACGGGTCACGGCCCGCACCGCCGCCACCACTTCGCCGACGTTCTCGGGCACCTCGTCGACGTTCGGGCAGGAGAGGTTCAGCTCGATCGCCTCCACTTCCTCCCGGGCGCCGACGCGCTCTGCGACGTGGACGTAGTCGTCGACCGAGAAGCCGCCGACCGAGACCCAGAGGGGCATGCCCAGCGCGGCCAGGCGCGGCAGGTGGTCGCGGACGAAGGCATCCACGCCCGGGTTGGCCAGGCCAATCGCGTTCAGCATCCCGAGCTCGGTCTCGGCGATCCGTACCGGCGTGTTGCCCTCGCGCGGCAGCGGCGTGACCGTCTTCGTCACGTACGCGTCGAGCGTCCGGGCAACCTCGGACGCGGCCAGCGCGTCGAGGCAGCCGCTCGCGTTAAGCAGCCGCAAGGACCGGACCTTCCATGCACAGCCGTTTGAGCTCGCCCTCGACCTCGACCACGCACCCGTAGCAGGCCCCGTAGCCGCAAGCCATCGGCGCCTCCCAGGCAAGCTGGGCTTGCGGCGCGAGCCGGCGTACGGCCTCGAGCATCGGCTCAGGCCCGCACGCGAGAACGTCGTGGCCCTCGGGCATCGCCTCGGTGACGTAGGTCGGCTCGAGCACGAGCTCGGCGTTCGGCACCAGCTGCGCCGCCTCGGCGTGCCAGTTCGTGCGAAAGCCGAGCACCGCCGGCGGGCCGCCCAGCCGTTCGGAGAGGTAGGGCAGCGGGGCGACGCCGATCCCGCCTCCGACCAGCAGCGGACGCTCGACGTTGAGGTCGAAACCGTTGCCGAGCGGCCCGAGCACGCCGACCTCGTCGCCCGCCGCGAGCGTGCACAGCGCCCGCGTCCCCGGGCCGATCGGATCGATCAGGAAGGCGAGCTCGCGCGGCGGAGCAAGCGCGAGGCTCATCGGCCGCGGCAGCAGCCGGCCCGGCGCCTCGAGCATGAAGAACTGGCCCGGCACCCCCGGGTCGATCGAGCCCCGCTCCACGCGCAGGAGCGTGTACGGGCCGACCGCCTCGGTGGAGACGACGCTACGCCGTTCGCGCCTGAGCATCGATCCGCTCTTGCAGGCTCAACGCCACCTCGTCCCGCGCGTGCGCGATCGCCTCGACGGCCGCTGCCGCGCCGGAGATCGTCGTGATGCACGGGATCCGCGCGACGAGCGCAGCCTCGCGAATCCGGTAGCCGTCGGTGCGGGCGCCGGAGCCCTGCGGGGTGTTGATCACCAGGTCGCAGCGGCCGCGCCGGACGAGGTCGACGACCGTCGGGCCCTCGCCTTCCTCGGCCACCTTGCGCACGTACTCGACCACGAGCCCGGCGGCCGCGAGCGTGTGCGCCGTCCCGGCGGTGGCGAGCAGCTGGAAACCGAGCCCGACGAGCGCCTGCGCGACGGGGATCGCGACCGCCTTGTCCTCGTCGCGCACCGACAGGAAGGCCGTGCCGCTCGCGGGGAGCCGCCGCCCGGCCGCCCGCTCAGCCTTGGCGAACGCGGTCGGCAGGTCGGACGCGCTGGCCATCACTTCGCCGGTCGAACGCATCTCGGGCCCGAGCACCGGGTCGGCGCCGGGGAAGCGGGCGAACGGCAGCACCGCGGCCTTGACCGAGACCTGTGCGCTACGCGCTTTGGGATCGCTCCCCAGCTCGAGCTCGGCCACGGTCGCGCCGGCCGCGAGCCGGCAGGCGGCCTGCACGAGATTCACGCCGGTCGCCTTGCTCGCGAACGGCACGGTGCGCGACGCGCGTGGGTTCGCCTCGAGCACGTAGAGCTCGCCGTCGGCGAGCGCGAGTTGGACGTTCAACAGGCCGACCACACCGAGCGCAGGTCCAAGCCGCCGGACTGCATGCGCGACCGCGCGGCGCTCCGAGCGCGTCAGCGACGGCGCGGGCAGCACGCAGCTCGAGTCGCCCGAGTGGACGCCCGCCTCCTCGACGTGCTGCATGACCGCGGCGACGAAGGTCTGCGTCCCGTCGCAGAGGGCGTCGACGTCGATCTCGATCGCGTTCTCGAGAAAGCGGTCGACGAGCAGCGTCCCGCCAACGGCCGCTGCATCGCGTACCGACTCCGCGTCGTAGCAGACCCGCATCGAGCGTCCGCCGAGCACGTAGCTCGGCCGCACCAGTACTGGGTACCCGACACGCTCGGCGACCTCGACGGCCTCGTCGGCGGTCGTGGCCGTCCCCCAGGGCGGCACCGCTATCCCGAGCCCGTCGCACAGCGCCGCGAAGCGTTCGCGGTCCTCGGCCAGGTCGACGGCCTCGAAGGGCGTCCCGAGCACCCGGAAGCCCGCCGCCTCGATCGCGCGCGCCAGCTTGAGCGGGGTCTGGCCGCCGAACTGGATCACGACTCCGGCCGGCTGCTCGCGCTCGCAGATCGCCAAGACCTCCTCCACGCCGAGCGGCTCGAAGTAGAGGCGGTCGGACGTGTCGTAGTCGGTCGAGACGGTCTCCGGATTGCAGTTGACCATCACCGCCTCGTAACCCAGCGCGCGGAAACTTTGAGCGGCGTGGACGCAGCAGTAGTCGAACTCGATTCCCTGGCCGATCCGGTTCGGGCCGGACCCCAAGATCACGACCGAGCCGCCGCGCGGCGGCAGCTCGTCCGACTCGCCCCAGGTCGAGTAGAGGTAGTTCGAGGCCGCCTCGACCTCGCCCGCGCAGGAGTCGACCCGTCGGTAGCTCGGCCGCACCCCCCACGCCCGCCTGGCAGCACGCGCCGACTCCTCGTGGACGCCCGCCGCCCGTGCGATATCGGCGTCCGAGTGACCGAGCCGCTTGAGGCGCACCCAGTCGTCGGCGACCAGGTCGCTGAGGTTCAGCCCGTCGAGCTGGAGCCGCTGGAGCTCCGCGCGGAACCACGGATGTAGGCCCTCCGGTAGCGCGTCCAGCGACGGCCACGGCGTGACCGCGCCGCCGTCGAGCTCGCGCGAGCGGAGCGACTTCGCGAGCGCCTCGGTGAACGTGCGCCCGATGCCCATTGCCTCGCCGACCGACTTCATCTGCGTGCCGAGCGTCGTGTCCGCGCCCGGGAACTTCTCGAACGCGAAGCGCGGCACTTTGACGACGACGTAGTCGAGCGTCGGCTCGAAGCTCGCGGGCGTCGTGCCGGTGAGGTCGTTCGGGATCTCGTCGAGCGTGTAGCCGACGGCGAGCTTGGCGGCGACCTTCGCGATCGGATAGCCCGTTGCTTTCGAGGCCAGCGCGGACGAGCGCGAGACACGCGGGTTCATCTCGATCACGCGCACGTCGCCGCTCACGCGGTCGCGCGCGAACTGGATGTTGGAGCCGCCGCACTCGACGCCGACCGCGCGAATCACGGCGGCCGCCGCGTCGCGAAGCTCCTGGTACGACTCGTCGGAAAGCGTCATTTGCGGCGCGACCGTGACCGAGTCGCCCGTATGGACGCCCATCGGGTCGAGATTCTCGATGGCGCAGACGACGACCACGTTGTCGTTGCGGTCGCGAATCAGCTCGAGCTCGAACTCGTCCCAGCCGAGGAGGCTCTCCTCGACCAGCACCTGGTGCACCGGGCTCTCCTGCAGCGCGCGCTCGAGCAGCGCGTCGAGCTCCCGCCGGTTGTGCGCGGTGCCGCCGCCGTGGCCGCCAAGCGTGAACGCCGGCCGGAGGATGACCGGGAACGAAAGGTCGGCCGGGACGTCGGCCGGCGAGTTGACGACCAGCGACTCGGGGACCTTCAGGCCCGCCTCGCGAACGGTCTCGCGGAAGAGCTCGCGGTCCTCGGCGCGGCGGATCACTTCGGGCGGCGCGCCGATCAGCTCGATCCCGAGCGCTTCGAGCACGCCGGCCTCGGCGAGCTCGAGCCCGATGTTCAAGGCCGTCTGGCCACCCATCGTCGGCAGCAGCGCGTCCGGGCGCTCGCGTCCCAGCACGTCGGCGACCGCCTCGACGTCGAGCGGCTCGAGGTACGTGCGGTCGGCGAAGCCCGGGTCGGTCATGATCGTGGCCGGGTTCGAGTTGACGACGATCGTGCGGAAGCCGTCCTCCCGCAACACCTTCAAGGCCTGGCAGCCCGCGTAGTCGAACTCGCAGGCCTGGCCGATGACGATCGGCCCGGAGCCGATCAGGCAGATCGATTTGAGGTCACGCCGCCTCGGCAAGGCCGCTCACCCCCTCGACCCAGCGCGAGAGCAGTGGCCAGGCGTCGTGCGGGCCGGGCCTCGCCTCCGGGTGGAACTGCACCGAGCGCGCGCGCAGCGCGGGGAACTCGAGGCCCTCGACCGTTCCGTCGTAGAGCGAGACGTGCGTGACCTCGGGCGCGTCCGAGCCCGCGACCGCGAAGCCGTGGTTCTGGCTGGTGACGAGCACGCGGTCGGTGCGCTTCTCGAGCACCGGGTGGTTCGCGCCGCGGTGGCCGAACGGGAGCTTGAACGTCTCGTGCCCGGTCGCCAGCGCGAGCAGCTGGTGACCGAGGCAGATGCCGAACACGGGTACGCGGCCGAGCAAAGCCCGCACCGCCTCAATCTCGTCGCCCAGCGGCTCGGGGTCGCCCGGGCCGTTCGAGAGCAGCACGCCGTCGAAGCGTCCGAGCTCCTCGGGGTCGGCGTCGTGCGGGTACACTGTCACCGCCGCGCCGGCCCAGGCGAGCCGGTCGAGGATCGCGCGCTTGCAGCCGTAGTCCACCACCGCGATCCGAGCCGTGCCGGCGTCCGAGTAGACGAACGGCTCGCGCGTCGAGACCACGGTCGCCAGCGCGCGCCCGGCCATCGGCGGCTGCTCCTTGACCGCGGCGATCGCCTCGTCGACCGAGGCCTCGCCGGCGATCGCAATCGCCCGCATCGCACCCGCCTCGCGCAGGTGTACGACCAGCGAGCGGGTGTCGATCCCGGAGAGGGCGACCAGGCCGTGCTCGTGCAGCCAGTCCGTCCAGGCGGGGCCGCGGGCCTCGCGCATCACGACCGCCCGCGCATGCGGCCGCCGCGACTCGCAGCGGTCCGCCTCGACGCCATAGTTGCCGACCATCGGCGCCGTGAACGCGACGATCTGCTCCGAGTAGCTCGGGTCGGTGACGACCTCCTGGTAGCCGGTCATCGCGGTCGTGAAGACGGCCTCGCCGAAGGCGAACCCCTCGGCTCCGACCGATTCACCGCGGAAGGCGGTTCCGTCCTCGAGCACGAGCATCCCGGTCATGACTCGTGCACCACCTTTCCGGCGGCGACCGTCAGCTTCGGGCGCCCGCGGAGCGTCTGGCCGAGCAGCCAGGAGTTGACCGACCGCGACCGGAAGCCGTCCTCCTCCACCCGCCAGGCGGCCTCGGTGTCGAGCAGGACGAGATTCGCCTTGGCGCCGACCGCGATCCGCGGCGCTTCGAGGCCGTACGCGCGCGCCGGGCCGGCCGACATCCGCTCCAGCAGCGTCTCCAGCGCAAGCAAGCCGGGCTCGACGAGGTGCGTGTAGAGCGCGGCAAACGCAGTCTCGAGCCCGGTCACGCCGAACGGCGCGGCCTCGAACGGAACCTCCTTCTCGTGCCTCGCGTGGGGGGCGTGATCGGTGGCGACCGAGCCGATCGTCCCGTCGCGGAGGCCCTCGATCAGCGCGCCGCGGTCGTCGGCGGAGCGCAGCGGCGGATTCATCTTCACGTTCGAGTCGAGCGAGCGAACCGCGTCGTCGGTCAGGCACAGGTGATGCGGCGTGACCTCGGCGGTCGCCTCGACGCCCTTCGCCTGCGCGCCTCGCAGCGCGTCGACCGACTCGCGCGCCGAGAGGTGCAGCAGGTGCAGCGGCGCCTCCTCGTAGGCGGCGAGCGAGAGGTCGCGCTCGACCATCAGGCTCTCGGCCACCGACGGGTAGCCGGTGAACCCGAGCTCCGCGGAGACGGCGCCCTCGTGCATCTGGCCGCCCTTCGAGAGTGTCGGCTCCTCGCAGTGGAGGGCAAGACGACGCCCGGTGATGCGGTGGTACTGGAGCGCGCGACGCATCAGGCCCGGCGCGACGACCGGCCGGCCGTCGTCGGTGAAGCCGGCCGCACCCTGGTCGGCGAGCTCGGCCATCTCCGTCAGCTCGGCGCCGTCCTGGCCGCGGGTGATCGCGGCGAGGAAGCCGACCGGGACCTGCGCCTGGGCCTTCGCGTCCTCGATCAGCGAGCCGAGCACGGCCGCCGAGTCGACGACCGGGTCGGTGTTCGGCATGGCGAGGATCGCGCAGTAGCCTCCGGCCGCCGCCGCCGCGGTGCCCGAGGCGATCGTCTCCTCGTCCTCGCCGCCCGGGACGCGCAGGTGCACGTGCGGGTCGACGAAGGCCGGTGCGAGCACGAGTCCGGCGCCGTCCACGACCCGATGGCCGTTGGCATCGAGCCCCTCACCGAGCCCGGCGATCGTTCCCTTGTCGACCCGAACGTCGAGCACCGCGTCCACGCCCTCGACCGGGTCGATCACCCGCGCGCCGCGGACGACCAGGTCATCCTTGCGGCCGTTCTTGCCATAGAGCATCAGGCCACCTCCAGCGGCTCGGGCGACTCGACGGGGACGGGCCCGGTCGTGAGCAGGTCGTAGAGCACCGCCATCCGGACGACGAGCCCGGCGCGGACCTGTGCCTCGATCAGCGCCTCGGATGCGTCGGCCACGCGCGGGTCGATCTCGACGCCGCGGTTCATCGGCCCCGGATGCATGATCTTCTGCCCGGGCCGGATCCGTTCGGGCGTGACGCCCCAGCGCTCGGTGTACTCGCGCAGCGAGGGCACGTAGTTCGCGCCCTCCTGCATCCGCTCGCGCTGCATGCGCAGGACGTAGACGACGTCCGCGTCGGCGATCGCGTCGATCTCGTGCGAGACCTCGCAGCCCATGGCCTCGATCCCGCGCGGGATCAGCGGCGGCGGCCCGACGAGCGTGACCTTCGCGCCCATCAGCGCCAGCGCCTGGACGTTCGAGCGGGCGACCCGCGAGTGGAGCACGTCGCCGACGATCGCCACGTGAACGCCCTCGATCCGGCCGAGCTCTTCCTGGATCGCGTAGAGGTCGAGCAGCGCCTGCGTCGGGTGCTGGTGCTTGCCGTCGCCGGCGTTGACGATGTGCGCGTCGGTGTAACGGGCGACGAGCTGGGGCGCGCCGATCTGCGGGTGCCGGATGACGATTACGTCCGGGTCGTAGGCGCCGAGGGTCAGCGCCGTGTCCTTCAGCGACTCGCCCTTGTCGACCGACGAGCCGGCCGCCTTGATCGACATCGTGTCCGCGCTCAGGCGCTTCGCGGCCAGCTCGAAGCTCGACGAGGTGCGCGTCGAGGACTCGTAGAAGACGTTCACGACCGTGAAGCCGCGGAGCGTCGGCAGCTTCTTCACCTCGCGCTCGAGCGAGCGCGAGAAGCTCTTGGCGGTCGCCAACAGACGCTCGACGTCCTCGCGCTCGAGGTCGCCAATCGAGATCAGGTGCCGGCGCGGCGGTTGCTTCGGCGGGAGAAAGCCCTCCCGCATGACGTGGATCTCACCCATGGGTCTCCTTGGTCACGAGCAGGACTCGATCGATCTCGTCCACCTCGACGAGCTCGACCTGGATGCGCTCGTCGCGGGCGGTGGGCAGGTTCTTGCCGACGTAATCCGGGCGGATGGGAAGCTCGCGGTGGCCGCGGTCGGCGAGCACGGCCAGCTGCACGCGCTCGGGGCGGCCGTAGCCGAAGAGCGCGTCGATAGCCGCACGGATGGTGCGGCCGGTGTAGAGGACGTCGTCGACGAGCACCACCGTTATTCCCTCGAGCGGGAAGTCGAGCGTGCTCGAGCGGACGAGCGGCTGCGGGTGCCTGGGCGCCTCGCCGCCGCGCACGTGGACGTCGTCGCGGTGAAAGGTGATGTCGAGCTGGCCCAGGGCGACCTCGGCATTCGAGAGCTCGCCGATCCGCCGTCGCAGCCGCTGTGCGAGCGGCACGCCGCGGGTGTGAATGCCGACGAGGGCGACCTTGGCGAGGTCGGCGTTGCCCTCGACGATCTCGTGCGCGATCCGAGTCAGTGCCTTCGCGATCGCCTCGGCGTCGAGGACCGTCGTCGCTGCAGAGGTGTCCGCGCTCAGGGCGCGTTCAGGGCGTTACTCACCTTCGACTCCTTTCCGGCCTCACGGGACCGGGTTAAAGGGGCTCGTTGTCGGGGTGGGACGCTACACGGTCTGCCGGACGGCGACCGCGACCAGCCACTCGACCCGGTAGTCGACCCGCTCGGGGAGCTCCCGCTCGGCGCGCTCAAGGCCGGCTTCGTACTCCTCGTTATCGATCAGATCGAA
>JBIOZO010000210.1:0-2257 GCA_044871215.1 Gaiellaceae bacterium
TGCTCGAACGCGTAGGCGAACGCCGCGCGCTTGCCGACCGTGTCCGGATGCGCCTCGAAGAACGTCGCCCAGTTGATCGCGCCCATCCGCATCGCGGCGTCCTTCAGCGACGAACGTCCCTGGTCGAGCGCCTCCAGCCGCGCCTCGACTGCCTCGGCGTGATCCCGCGTCTCGGCGAGGTGCTCCTCGTACGCGTCGGAAAGGGCGCCCTCGTCGCGCTCCGCCGCCCGCTCCAGGAACCCGATCGCCTGCTCCTCGAGCGCGTGGGCGTCGGCCAGGTACTTGCCGACCTGCTCCTGCAGGTCGTCCGGCTCGAGGGCCTCGAGCGAGGCCGCCACCGCGTCGTCGAAGCAGCCGGCGAGCCGCTCCTTCATCGCGCGCTCCTCGGCCTGAATTCGATCCGCGGCCGCGGCGACATCGGGCTCTCCGGCCTGCCCGGCGACGTTGCCGAGCAGCGCGTACGACGCCTCCTCGAGCGCCTCGTACGAGAGCGCGTGCGCGAGCAGCTTTCCCGGTGTGTCGGGGTTGGCCCGCGCGAAGATGATGAACCCCTTGCCGCCGAGCTTCATCACGGCGTCCTTGAACGTCGACGGCGACTCGTCGCGCTGCTCCAGCAGCTTCTTCACCGTCCGCTCGTGCCCCTCGGTCTCGGCCAGGTGCTCCTCGAAGGTTGCCGCGAGCTTCGGCGCCCCGGCGATCTTCGGTGCGGTGCGCAGCTGCGCGAGCGCCTGCTCCTCGATCGAGTGCGCGTCGCTGAGGTACGCGGTCAGCTGATCCTGGGGGCTGTCGGCGATCGGAGGCTCCTTTCGCGAGTGAGTGGACCGCCTACCCGCTGACCCGGTCGTCAATCAGACCTCCCCCGCTAGGATCGACCCCATGGAATGCGACGTCGCCGTCCTGGGAGGCGGCCCCGGGGGTTACACCGCGGCGATCCGCGCCGCCCAGCTGGGCGCCAGGACGATCTGCATCGAGAAGGAGACTGAGCTCGGCGGCACCTGCCTCCGCGTCGGCTGCGTCCCGACCAAGGCGTGGGTGCAGACGGCCTTCGCGATGAAGGAGGCCGAGGAGAACTTCGCGAAGTTCGGCGTCCAGGTCGGCGAGCCGAAGCTCGACCTCGCGACGGCCAACCAGTGGAAGGACGGTGTCGTCAAGCAGATGACCTCCGGCGTCGCGAGCCTCTTCAAGGCGGCCGGCGTCGAATGGGTCAAGGGCACCGGGCGGTTCAAGGACGCGAACACGATCGCCGTCGAAGGCGCCGAAGACGTCACGTTCAAGCACGCGATCGTGGCTACCGGCTCGTTTCCGCTCCGCCCGCCGATCGAGGGCCTCGACTCGCCCCGCTGCGTCGACTCGACCGGACTGCTCGCCCAGACCGAGGTGCCGAGGCGCCTCGTCGTGCTCGGCGGCGGGATCATCGGCTGCGAGTTCGCCTCGATCTTCCGGCGCTTCGGCTCCGAGGTGACGATCATCGAGATGCTGCCGAGCCTGATCCCGCAGGAGGACGCCGACGCTGCGAGGGAGCTCGCCAAGCAGTTCGGCAAGCGCGGCATCACGCTGCACCTCGAGACCTCGGCCGACAGGGTCGAGGACACGGGCAGCGCGCTCATCGTCCACCACGGCGGCGAGACGACGGAGGCCGACCTGATGCTCGTCGCCACCGGCCGTGGCCCCACCGTCGAAAACCTCGGGCTCGAGGAGATCGGCGTCGAGTTCGACAAGCGCAAGGGCATCGCCGCGGACGAGCACCGGCGCACGACCGTCGAGCACATCTACGCGGTCGGCGACTGCGCCGGCTACTGGCAGCTCGCGCACACCGCCTTCCGCGAAGGCGAGGTCGCGGCCGAGAACGCGATGGGCCACGAGGCCGTCGTCGACAACCGCGGCGTTCCGCGCCCGATCTACACCGAGCCGGAGATCGCGGGCGTCGGCCTGACCGAGGCAGAGGCGCGCGAGCAGCACGGTGACGACGTGGCCGTGGGCGTCTTCCCCTGGGTCGCGAACGCCCGCGCAGTGATGCAGAACGAGACGGTCGGCTGGGTCAAGTCGATCCACGAGACCCGCTACGGCGAGCTGCTGGGGCTGATCATGGTCGGCCCGCACGTGACCGACCTGATCGAAGCCGGCACGATCGCGCTCGACGCCGAGGCCACCGTCGAGACGGTCGCCGACGGAATGACCGCTCACCCGACGCTGAGCGAGGCGATCAAGGAAGCCGGGCTGCTGGCGCTCGGCCGCGCGATCCACATGCCGAACCGCA
>JBIOZO010000211.1:0-9671 GCA_044871215.1 Gaiellaceae bacterium
AGCACGATCGCCATCAGCGTCGCCAGGATGACGAGCCGCGTGCCCGAAGGCAGGTCGAACCGGTGGCCGACGAGATGGACGCCGTTCTCGGCCTGGCTCAGGAACGAGTCGAGCCCGCTCACGGCCAGCGCGCCGACGACCGCGCCCCAGAGGCTCGTCAGGCCGCCGATCACGAGCATCGCCAGGGTCAGGAAGGTCAGCTCGAGGTAGACCTGCTCGGTCGTGATCGAGCCGAGCTGGTGGACCAGCAGCCCACCCGCGAAGCCGCCGAGCGCGCCGGAGAGCGTGAACGCCCAGAGGCGCTGCAGGTGCACGCGTACGCCGACGCCCGCAGCCGCGGCCGGGTCCTCCCGCGTGGCGCGCAGCTGCCGACCGAGGCGGCTCCGCTGGTAGGCGAATGCGATGGCGATCACGACCAGCGCGCCGAGCGTCGCCTGCAGCGGCCCGGTGGACTCAGGCACGAGCGAGAGCGTGGTCGCACCCGGGCCGATCTTCGTCCACTGCTGGAGCACGGTGTGCGTGATCTCGAGCACCGCGAAGGTGGCGATACCGGCCGCGAGCCCGTTCAGGCGCATCAGCGGCAGCCCCACGAGCAAGGCGAAGATCCCGCCGAGCGCCGCACCCAGCAGCAGCGACGGCACGTTCCCGATCGTATGGTCGCGCAGCAGCGGGAAGAGCGTCGTCAGCACGCCCTTCTTCGACTCCAGCGGCACGGTCATCACGCCCGCGGCGAAGGCGCCGACCGCGACGAAGCTGATCTGGCCGAACGAGAGGACGCCCGAGTTGCCGACGAACACGTAGATCGACACGACCACCGCCACGGCGACGAGCGCGTTCAGGAAGTAGACCTCGTTCGAGGGCGAGACCGTTGTTGCGACGAGCCCGATCGCGACGACGAGCAGCGCCGGTCCTGCGAGCTGCACAGCCGGGTCGAGTACCCGCCTCATACGCGTTCCGGCGCCGTGCGGCTGCCCCACGCGAAGAGGCCCGCCGGCCGGAGCAACAGGACGAGGATCACGAGCGCGAATACGGCCGACGGCAGGTAGACCGTTTTGTCGGTCGGCAGCAGTCCGTTGATCAGCCCAGACGCAAACCCGATCGTGAAGCCGCCCAGGGTGGCCGTCCAGAGCCGGTCGATGCCGCCGACCACGACGCCGACGAGCACGACGATCGTGTCGCGAAGGGCGAAGTCGGGGCCGACGAAGGGCTGCTGCACGGTCAGCATCACCGCCACAGCGGCGGCCAGCAGGCCCGAGAGGACGACCGAGAACGCGATCACCCTGTTCGCGCGCACACCGAGCAGGCGCGCGGTCTGGAAGTCGCCGGCCGCCGCCCGCGTGTGCAGGCCGATCGTCGTTTGGGTCAGGAGTAGCGCGAGCAGCAGCAGCGCGGCCACGGCGACACCGATCGCGACGAGCGTGATCTTGCGGATCTCCGTACCGCCGATCGTGACCGGCTCGTTCAGGAAGCTCAGTGACGGGGCAACCTCGCCGATCGTGCCATCGCGCACGTCGACGATCAGCGCGACCGCCTGCAGCATGAACGCGATCGCGAACGTCGTCACCAGCATCACCGCCGGGGACTGTCCACGCAGCGGTCGGAAGACGGCCGTGTCCATCGCGAGCGAGAGCGCGACCACCACCGCAAAACACGCGAGGACGCTCGTCCAGGTCGGCCAGCCCGAGGTGTAGGCGAGCGTGTAGGCGCCGGCCATCACGAGCTGGCCGTAGGCGAAGTTGACCAGTCGCAGCACGCCGAAGACGAGGCCGATCCCGACAGCCATCAGGGCGTAGATCGCGCCGAGGCCGACCGCGTCGGAAAGCGTCTGAAAGTCGAGGGTGCCGAGGATCATGCGAGGTACGCCGAGACGATCTTGTCGGTGTCCTTCGCATCCGCGGGGCTGAGCGTCATGCGCAGCTCGCCCCCGACGAGCACGTGAGTGCGGTCGGCCAGCGCGACGGTGTGGAGCGCGCGCTGCTCGACGAGCAGGATTGTCACGCCGCGCTCGCGGATCCCGCGTAGCGCCTCGAAGACACTGTCGACGGCGAGCGGCGCGAGGCCCAGCGAGGGTTCGTCCAGGAGCAGCAAGTCGGGCTCTGCCACCAATGCCCGGCCGATCGCCAGCTGTTGCTGCTGCCCGCCGGACAGGTGCCCGGCATGGCGGCGCCGGAACTCCCTCAGGATCGGAAACAGCTCGTAGGCGACCTCGAGCGCGTCGCCTCCTCCGCTCCGGCGCCGCGACGCCAGCCCGAGGCGGAGGTTCTCCTCGACGGTGAACTCGTAGAAGATGCGCCGCCCCTCAGGCACGAGCGCCACTCCCGCATGGGCGATCGCCTCCGAGCTCTTACGCCGTAGGGAGCGGCCGCGCAAACGGACGTCGCCGGCCGCCGGCGGGATAACACCCATGATCGCGTGCAGGGTCGTGGACTTGCCCGCCCCGTTGGGGCCGATCAGGCCGACGATCTCGCCTTCGTCGACCCGCAGACGCAGGTCGCGGACGGCAGCGACGCTGCCGTAGCGCACCTCGACGGACTCCAGCTCGAGGACTGGCTCAGGCATCGTCGGTGTGGACGGCGGTCTCGCCGAGATACGCCGCGGCGACGTCGAGGTTGCCCCGGATCTCCTGCGGCGCTCCCGCCGCGAGCGTGCGGCCCTGGTCGAGTACGTGGATCCAGTCGCAGACGCCCATCACCAGCGCCATGTTGTGGTCGATCAGCAGCACGCCGGTCTCGTGCTCGTCGCGCAGCGAGCGGACGACCTCGGCGAACTCCGGCACCTCCGCCTCCGGCAGGCCCGCGGCGGGCTCGTCCATCAGCACGAACGACGGCTCCGTGGCGAGCACGCGGGCTACTCCGAGGCGGCGCTCGTCGCCGTGCGAAAGCGCGGCCGCCGGCGTCTCGGCGACCGCCTGCAGGCTCAGGAGCTCGAGCAATCGGTCGGCGCGCCGCCGGGCTGCTCGCGAGCCCGCCCCGACGCCGAGCGCTGCGACTTCGACGTTCTCGCGCACCGACAGGCCGCGAAACGAACGGCTGTGTTGGAAGGTGCGCGCCAGGCCTGCCCGGGCGCGGCGGGGCGGGCTCCAGCCGGTGACCTCCCGTCCTGAGAGCTCGACGCTGCCCTCATCTGGCTTGTCGAAGCCGGTGAGGACGTTCACGAGTGTCGACTTGCCCGCGCCATTCGGGCCGATCAGGCCGACGACCTCATGCCGCCGGACCTCGAGCGTGACGTCGCTGAGCGCGTGGACGCCCTCGAACGAGCGGGAGACGGAGGAGGCCCGGAGCGACTCTCCGGGCCTCCTCTCCGTATCCGTGGCGGGTGCCGTCTCGGGCACGCTCGCCGCTAGAGCTTCGGGACGACCTTCGCCGTCACCGTGCCCACGAGCTTGGCCTTGTTGTTCTGGATCTTGATCACGCGGTACTTCCGTCCGAAGACGGTGTGGAGCTTCGTCGAGAAGCTGATCTTTCCGCCCAGGACGCTGACGCCCTTGAACTTGACCAGCTGTTTGGCGAGCGCCGCACCCTTCAGGGAGCCATGAGCCCGCTTGATCGCGATGGCGACACCGTCGATCGCGTCCGCCCCACCGAGGAAGCCACCCGTTCCAGGAGGCGAACCGGCCTTCTTCAGCGACGCGATCATCTGGCGCACGTCCTTGCTCGGATCGTCGCCGAAGACCGACGCGTAGGTGACGGCGTAGTAATTGGTCACCTGCGGGTTGCCGCCGACCCAGTACGTGCCGTCACCGGCCCAGGAGTTAAGCACCGGCGTGTTGTTGTGAAGGGAGCGGAAACCCTTCACGAATCCCGGCAGCTCGCCGAAGGAGGTCGACGTCACATAGACGGCGGCCTTCTTCGAGTTCAGCCGCGAGACGGCCGCGTTGACGTTGTTCTGGCCGGTCGCGTAGCTCTCGCGCGCGACGACCTTGCCGCCAAGCTGGGTGAAGCGCTTGTCGAAGGCCTGGACGACGTTCTTGAAGTAGACGAGCAGCGTGTTGGTCGCGAGGCCGGCGGTCTTCCAGCCCCGGCTCCATGCGTACTGCGCCATCGCCGAGCCCTCGTCCTGGGCGACGTTGCCGAAGCTGAAGGCGAGCTTGCCCTTCGTGCTGAAGCGCTTCGGCCCCATCTGGTCGGTGCCGATGCACGGCGCGATCGCAAGCTTGCCGCGGTTGATCGCCTCCTGCACGACGGGCGTCGCGTAATCGACGTCGCAGGTCGTGAAGAGGATGTTCGCGCCCTGGCCGATGAGGCTCAGCGCGCAGGACTTGGCCTTCGCCGCGTTGTTGTTCTGTGTGTCGCACGTCTTGATCACGAACTTGTGGCCGGCCGCGCCGCCCTTGGCGTTCCACTGCCTGACGCGGATCTTGGCGGCTGCCAGCGCCGGGTCGTCGAAGGGGGACATGTTCCCCGACTTGTCGAATGCCCAGCCGATCACGACCAGCTTCGCCGACGAAGCTGCCTGCCCGCCGGTTGTTGCCGCAAGAGCGGCGATCGTTGCCGCCGCTCCAAGGAGCGCGACCAGCACGCCCCACCTAGTAGCACGTCTCACCGAACCCTCCTCGTCTAGAGAAAACCCGCTCGCCAAACCGGTATTCAAGCTGTACGCGCGCGGGGGGTCAATCGGGTTCCCACGACGCCTCCTTCGCCCGCACCAGCCGGTAGAGCGTGGTGTGCAGGGGCACGGGGATGCTGACGCGGCCCGCCTCGCGCACGAGGGCGCCCGTGATGTGCTCGATCTCGGTCGGCCGGTGGGCCTCGACGTCCTCGAGCATGGACGGGTAGTGGCGGCTGCCGCGCTGCGTCGCCAGGACGTTCATCTCCCACGGGTCTTCGTGCAGCTCGACGCCGGCGGCCGCGGCGACGCGCTTGCCCTCCTCGACCAGCTCGAAGACGAGGTGGCCGAGGTCTCCCGGGCGCTCACGGGCGGCAAAGTGCGCGTCGTGGGGCAGCCCGGTCAGCGCCGCGACGGCGTTGACGGTCGCGTTGAAGATCAGCTTCGACCACTGCGCCGGCCGCAGGTCCTCGAAGGCGCGCGCCTTGAGCCCGGAGGCGACGATCGTGGCGGCGACCTCGTCCGCCAGGGCGAACGGCGTCTCGCCGTAGGGCCCGAGCCAGGTCTCGGTGTCGAGGATGTACTCGACGTGCGTGTCCTCGTGCCGTGTGCCGCTCATGAAGGTGACCGCCGAGAGGATGCGACGGCCGGGAAACGCCTCCTCGGCGCCGAGCCCGTTCTGCACGGTCATCACGGCGGCGCCGGGCCAGTGGCCGTCGAGGCGTTCGGCTGCAGCCGCCAGCTCGGTGGTCTTCGTCGCCACGATCGCGAGCTCGGGCTCCGGCAGGTCGGCCGGGTCGGTCGCGGCCCGGACCGGCGCGACGAAGTCGTTGCGCCCGGAGACGCGCAGCCCATGCTCGTTCAGGGCGGCCACGTGCTCCTCGCGCCGGCAGAGCACCGAGACGTCGGCCACCCGGGCGAGGTGGCCCGCGAAGAGGCTGCCGATCACGCCGGCGCCGACTACGCAGATGCGTTCGATGCCGTCCTCCGCAGCGCGTCGATGCCTCGCTTCGCGAGCCTGCGCGAGTCCTCGCGCCAGAGCGAGCCCTCCAACTCGGCGTCCGAGAAGATCTCGAGGTCGTAGAAGCCATCCCAGCGCAGCGCCTCGAGGATCGGGCCGAACTCGATCGCGCCCTCGCCGGGCAGCACGCGGTCGTTGGTGTTGCGCGTCGGCTCGCGCCAGTCGGCGAGGTGTACGCCGCGGATCCGCTCCCGGTGTCGCGCGATCTGACCGAGCGGCTCGCGCCAGAGGTGCCACGAGTCGTACATCAAGCCGACGTCGGCGCCGGCCTCGTTGATCAGCCCCGCCGCCTCGTCCAGCGAGCTGACGACCGACCAGAAGTGCGCGAACTCCCGCTGGATCGGCTCGACGGCAACGGGGATGCCCGCCCTTGCGCCGGCCTCCGCGATCGCCCGGAGGCCCTCGAGGATCGCGCCGCGGTCCTCTCCCGGCCCGGTGAGGAAGAGCACGCAGGGCGGGTCGTATGGTGCGAGCCGGCGGATCGACCCGCAGATCGCCTCGACGCGCTCGGCCGGGTCGGTCGGGCCCTCCATCAGCGGCAGCGGCAGGATCGAGGGCACCGTCGGCACCGCTGTCGCCGCCTCGAGGCCGCTGGCGAAGAAGCGCTCCAGCGAGTCCTCCTGAAGCTTCATCTCCCAGATCCCGATGGCGTCTGCGCCGGCCTCGCGGTACGCGTCGAGGTCGTCCTCGAACGACTGTGTCACGGTGGTGATCTCCGAGATCGAGAGCTTCACCGGCCGAACCGCCTCCGCAACAGGTGCTTCGCGACCATCGTGCCGGAGCCGGCGCCGAGGCCCGGGCCCGGGTGCGTGCTCGCGCCTATATGCCAGAGCCGCTTCACCGGTGTCGCGTGCCCCGGGCTCGCCGGGAGCGGGCGCCAGAGCAGGTTCTGGTCGAGGGAGAGCGCGCCCGAGTACGGGTCGCCCTGGTGCAGGTTGACGTTCGCCGCTTGCAGGTCGGCCGGCGAGAGCGTGACTCGCTGCCGGATCGAGCCCTCCAGGTTCGGGATGTGTCGGGCGAGCCGCGCCTGAATCCGGTCGGCGTAGCGCTCCCGCAACTCCTCCGTCCAGGTACCGCCGCCGACGTCGAGCTCGCCGGCTGCGTCGCCCTTCACCTGCCACGGCAGCTCCTGCAGCTGGATCCACAGCAGGCCGGCGCCGTCGGGCGCCCGGCTCGGGTCGATCGTCAGCGGCTGGCCCACGACCACAGTCGCCTCGGCCGGCAGCAGCCCGCGCTCGGCCTCGTTGACCGCGCGCGAGACGCCGTCGAGGCCGGGCGTCAGGTGAACGATCGCCGTCTTGCCGAGCCGCTCGTCGCCCTCCCAGCGCGGCGGCTCTGAGAGCGCGAAATGGATCTGCATCTCCGAGCGGCCGTAGCGAAAACGCTCGCCCAGCTCTGCGTGGCCGTCGACGAGCCGTCCGTAGAGCTGCGTCGGCGTGACGTTGGCGATCACCGCGCGCTCGGCGGGGATCTCCTCGCCGTCAGCGGTGCGAACGCCGGCGGCCTTCCCGTCGCGCACCAGCACGCGCTCGACGTCGCGCCCGGTCTCGCACGTGCCGCCATGATCCTCGATCAGCCGCACGAGCGCCTCGACCAGTCGCGCGCCGCCCCCGCGCGGGATCGGCATCCCGCCCTCCTGCACGGCCACGCCGATCACCTGCGTCATGAATCCGGAGCCCGCGGCGTCCGGCCCAAGGCCGGTGTGCAGAACCCACGGCGCGAGCACCCCCTGCGCGCGCTCGTAGGGAAACGTCTGCGTGAGCCAGTCGCGGCTCGAGGCGAGCACGTCGCCGACGAACTCGACCGCGCCGCGCCGCCCGAGTCGCCGGTACGTGCGGACGCCGAGCTTCATCCCCTCGCGGGACCAGAGCTCCGTGCCGAGCACCCCGAAGGCCAGGTCGGCGTTCGGCAAAAACGACTCGACCGCCCCGCGCCACTCCTCGCCGAGCTCCGCGACATTCGCGTCGGTCGAGCGGAGCAGGAACGTCGGCTCGCCGTCCGGGGTCAGTGTCGCGGTCGGGTTGTCGGTGTTCAGATACTCGAGGCCGCGCTGAGCGAGCTCGTCGCCGAGCTCGGCGTGCGCCGCGCCGCCGACCCAGAGCGGATGCCAGGCGCTGAAGACGTCGTGCAGGTAGCCCGGCTCGGTCAGCTCCGCCGTGCGGATACAGCCGCCGAGCTCCTCCTCGCGCTCGAGCACGCGAACGCCCCAGCCGCCGCGGGCCAGCAGCGCAGCGCAGGCGAGCGAGTTGATCCCGCTGCCGACGACGACCGCGTCAGCCACGGGCGAGCTCGCGGAACTCTTCGTCGGTCACGAGCCCGCGCTTGCGTGTCCCGAGCTCCTTCACGCGCGCGAGCACGTCGGCCTGGCGCTCCTCCGGCAGGTCGAGCCCGAGCTCCTCGGCCTTGATCCGGATCGAGTCGAGCCCACTTTTCTTGCCGAGCACGATCCCGCGCTCGGCGGCGACGAGCTCGGACGAGTACGGCTCGATCGACGGCGGGTCGTGAAACTGGCTCGCAACCGCGCCGCTCTCGCGCCGGAAGAGCGTTTCGCCCGTGAGTGGCTTCCACGGCTCGAGCGCGTAGCCGGAGAGGTCGCGCACGCGCTCGGAGACCTCGCGCGCCCGGTCGAGCTTCAGGTTCGACTCGACGCCGTAGAGGGCGTGCAGCGTCAGCGCGACCTCGCCGAGGTTGGCGTTCCCGGCGCGCTCGCCCATGCCGTTGATCGTCCCGTGCACCCAGGAGGCGCCGGCGCGCACCGCGGCAACGGCAGCGGCGGTCGCGAGGCCGAAGTCGTTGTGGCCGTGGAAGTGCACCGGCACGTCCGGGCCGACCCACTCGACGGTGCGGCCGACCAGGTCGGCGACCGCCTCGGGCGAGGCGATTCCGAGGGTGTCCACGACGGCAACCTCCTTGGCGCCCGCTTCGACCGCGCTCTTGTAGACCCGTTCGTAGAAATCGGGCTGCGCGCGGGTGGAATCGACGCCGAAGAAGGCGGCGTGGATCCCGTGCCCGTCGGCGAAGCGCATCGCGTCGGTGATCCTCCCGAGCATCTTCTCGCGGGAGACGCCGATCGCCTCGAGCTTGAGGTCGGAGATCGGGGACTCGATCACCGACGCGCTCACGCCGAGCTCGACCAGCGCCTCCAGATCGGCGGGCACGGCGCGGGAGAAGCCCCAGATCTCCGCGTCGAGCCCGGCCTCCGAGATCAGCCGCACCGCGTCCCAGTCGTCCTGCGAGACGCGCGGGAAGCCCGCTTCGATCCGGTCGATACCCAAGTCGTCCAGCAGCCGCGCGATCTCGAGCTTCTGCTCCGGGTCGAGCACCACGCCGACTGTCTGCTCACCGTCACGGAGCGTCGTGTCGTAGAGGCCGACCTTGCCGCCGAGGCGGTAGGCGTCGTTGAGCTCGCCGGTCCAGATCATCCGCACACCACGCCGTCCGGGAAGGACGAAAGCTTCTCGACGCCCTCGGCGGTGATGAGGAAGTTGTCCTCGACGCGGAGGCCGCCGCCGCCCTCCCAGTAGATGCCCGGCTCGATCGCGAGCACCATGCCTTCCTCGAGCTCGCCGCCGCCGGCCTGGTGCGCGTAGGGCGGCTCGTGCGCGCGGGCGCCGACGCCGTGCGCGATCGGGTGGCTCGGCTGGCCCGGGAATCCGGCGTCGGCGATGGCCGCGCGGACGAGGCGGTCGAGCTCGGCCAGGCTCGCTCCGGGTCGACAGTGGGCGAGCGCACGCTCGTAGACGCCGAGGAGCTGCTCCTCGAGCTCCGCGTACTCGGGCCGCAGGTCGCCGGGGCAGAGGTTCTTCGTGTGGTCGCACCAGTAGCCGTCGGCGCAGACCCAGATCTCGAAGAGCGTCGGCTCGTGCTCCTGCACCGGCCGGTCACCGGTCGACGTGAACGTGCGGATCCCCTCGCCCGACCAGATCAGCGAGAACCCGTGTGCGAGGCGGACGCGGCCCTCGAAGCCTGTCCCGTGGCCGTGGACGAACCCGTTCCACATCGCCCCGACCTCGGACTCCTTCATCCCGGGCCGCACGTGCTCGCGGCAGTGCTCCATCGCACGCGCCGCCAGCTCGTTCGCGAGGCGCATCCGCTCGAGCTCCTG
>JBIOZO010000212.1:0-5331 GCA_044871215.1 Gaiellaceae bacterium
ACGACGAGGATCAGCAGCGGCACGACGACGATCCCGCCGCCGACCCCAAAGAGGGCGCTGAAGAGGCCCGCCAGCAGGCCGATGACCACGAAGCGCACGCCCGTATTCTGCGCGGTGTGGAGGATCGGCTGGCGCGGCTGCGCTCCGAGCCCGGCCGTGCGGCCGTGCTGCTCGACGTCGACGGGACGCTCGCGCCGATCGTCGCGCGGCCCGAGCTGGCCGCCGTTCCCGAGGAGACGCGCGAGGAGGTGCGCCGGCTCGCCGGCCGCTACGCCCTCGTCGCGGCCGTGAGCGGGCGGGCGGGCTCGGAAGCCGAGCGGCTGGTAGGCGTCCAGGGCATGGTCTACGTCGGCGTGCACGGCCTGGAGCTGGCTCCCGAGGCCGAACGCTGGCGCGAGGCGCTGCGGCCCTTCGCCGCCGAGGACTGGCCGCGGCTCGAGGACAAGGGCCTGACCGTCGCCTTCCACTGGCGCGAGGCCCCCGACGAGGAAACGGCGCGGCGCGAGCTCGAAGCGATCGCGGCACAAGCGGCCGAGGCCGGCCTGGAGGCGCGCTGGGGCCGCAAGGTGCTCGAGCTGCGGCCGCCGGTCGAGGCCGACAAAGGCACAGCGGTGCGGGCGCTTCTCGCCGAGCGCGGGCTCGAACGGGCGCTCTATGCCGGCGACGACACGACCGACCTCGACGCCTTCCGCGGCCTCGACGGGCTCGAGCTCGCCGTTCGCGTGGCGGTCGCCTCACCCGAGGGACCGCCGGAGCTGCGCGAGGCGGCCGACGTGGTGGTCGACTCGCCGGCCGAGCTGCTCGAGCTGCTGCGAACGCTCTAGGACAGCGCCAGGAGCGCGACGCCTGCAGCGACGACCGCAGCTCCCGCGAGCCGCGTCGAGCTCACGCGCTCGTGGAGCACCACTGCGGCCGCGGCGGTCGCGATCACCACGCTCGACTCGCGCACCGCAGCCACTGCGGGCGCACTCGCGAGCCGCAGCGCCAGCAGCACGAGCAGGTACGCGGCGGCCGACGCGCCGCCGATCACGACCGTCACGGGGGACACCGCCGCGCGAGCCCGGCGCACCCCGACGAAGAATGGGTAGACGAGCGCCGGCCCGAGCATCACGAGCAGCAGGTACGGGCCGGCTGCCGCGTGCCGGATCCCGTAGCGGTCGACCACGGTGTAGCCGGCGATCGCCCCCGCGATCACGATCCCGAAGGCGAGGCCGCCGAGGTCACCGCGGGCGCCTCGCACCAGCAAGACGCCGATTGCGACCGCGAGCACGCCGACCACGCCCACCGTCGAGGGCCTGGCGCCGCCCGCAGCCACGACGATCAGCAGCGCCAGCACCGGCGCGAGCCCGCGCGCGACCGGGTAGACGAGGCTCAGCTCGTAGCGCCGGTAGGCGGTTGCGAGGAGCGCCACGTAGGCGAGCTCGAGCGCGGCCGAGCCGACGATGAAGGGGATCGCGTCGGCGTCGACTCGCCAGGTGAGCGCGGCGGGCAGCACGAGCACGGCGACGAGCGCTGCCAGCGCGACCGCGGTGGCCGCCTCGGTGTCGCGCTCGCGCGCGAGGAGCAGGTTCCAGAGGGCGTGCAGCCCGGCGGCGCCGAGCGCCAGCGCCAGCGCGTCGAGCGGCATGCGCGCGACCGTACCATCGTCAGTGCCGCTTCCAATGATGCCGCCGAGGTTCTCGATCGCTAGCACCAAGCCACGGGCCGCGCTCGACCGCGGCGCAGGCTGGCAGCCTGCGCAAGGGCGAGGGTGGCGCGTGGCGCAGCGTGATAGCGGGCGAGAGACTGGCGTTCATCGTTTGGAGGGGCACTAATGCACCTGACAGAGGCCGCGTTGGCGCCGCTCCGCGAGCGCTACGGCGAGCCACGCCCCCTGCGCTGGGAGGGCGAGGTGAGCGAGGCGGAGTTCACACTCGCGGGCGGGTCGCCGGAGCGGCGTCACGACGTGACCTTCTTCGTCTTCGACCCGGGTGGCCGGCTCGCGCTGATCCAGAAGCCCTCGTACCCGGAAGGCGTGTGGCGCCCGCCCGGCGGTGGCGTGCGGCCAGGCGAGCGCTTCGAGACAGGCGTCGAGCGCGAGGCGATGGAGGAGCTCGGGATCCACATCGAGCTCGAGCGTTTCCTCGTCAGCTCCGAGGTGACCTTCCGCTGCCAGGGCGGGGTGATCGACTGGCGCACACACGTGTTTTCGGCGCGCACCGAAGCCGAGGAGCTCCAGCCAATCGACACACACGAGATCAGCGCCGCCCGCTGGGGAACGACCGAGGAGCTGGCGGGGCCGATCCGCGCGAGGCTGCTCGAAACGGGCCGCGCGCTGTGGCGCTACAGAGTCGAGTTGCACGACGCCGCCCTGGCCGCCCTGGCCGCCCTGGCGCTCCCACAGTGACAGTCACAGTGACTGTCACTGGTTATTGGTTCTAGACCAGGTCGAGCAGCTCGGGGAGCGCCTTGATCCGAAGACCGGGCCAGTCGGGCTGCACCTCACCCGGCAGCTCCTCGGGCGGCACCTCCAGCATCACGGCCGTCATACCCACGCGCTCGGCGCCGCCGAGCTCGTCGTTGGCGCCGTCACCGACGAACATCGCCTCCTCGGGCTCCACGCCCAGCCCGTCGAGCGCCAGCCCGTAGATGCGCGGGTCGGGCTTGCGCAGGCCGACCGACGCCGAGAAGACCTCCGCGTCGAAGAGCCCGTGGAACTGCGTCTCGGCCCAGAGCTTCGGCACGTCCTCGCTGCAGACCGTGATCAGACCTGTCTTCAGCCCGCGCTCGCGCAGCGTCGCGATCGTCTCGGCCGCGCCCGGCACCGGCACGAGGCCCTGGCGTGTGACCGCACCTCGCAACTCAAGGATGTCCTCGGCCGCCTCCGGCGAGAGGTCGAACTCCTCGAGCACCGCACTTATCGGCCCGGTCTCCCGCGCGTGCGCGAGCTCGCCGTACCAGCGCCTGTCGAACTCCTCCGGGCTGAGCCCGAGCCGCTCGGCGACCCGCGGGCGGGCCTCCGCCCACTCGGCGTGCGGCCATTTCGCGATCGTGTTCCAGAGGTCGAAGACGACCGCGCGAACGCTCGGCGTCACTTCTTCATCAGCTTCTTGAGCTGCGCCCACGTCCGGGTGTTGGCCACCTGCTCGGCGGTCAGCCACGCACGCCTGGCCTGCGCGACGCCGAAGTCGACGTAGTCGAGCGCCTTCAGTTGGTGCGCGTCCGAGGAGATCACGATCGGCACGCCGGCCTCGCCGGCCAGTCGCGCGTTCACGTCGCGCAGGTCGAGCCGGTCGGGCTGCGAGTTGATCTCGAGGAACGTCCCCGTTTCGAGCGCCTTCTCGATCACCCGCTCGAGGTCGATGTCCATCGGCTCGCGCCGCGTGATCTTGCGCCCGGTCAGGTGGCCGATCACGTGCACGTGCGGGTTCTCCATCGTCGCCAGGATCCGTTCGGTCGGCGAGCGGTCGAACGCCGTGTGGATCGACGCGACGACCCAGTCGCGCTCGGCGAGCACCTCGTCCGGGACATCGAGCGTACCGTCGGCCTTGATGTTGACCTCGACGCCCTTCAGGAGCTTGAGCGGCGCGACCCGCTTGCCGAGCTTGTCGATCTCCTTCGCCTGCTGCTCCATGCGGCCCTCGCGGAGGTAGTGCGAGTGGTCGGTGATCGCGTAGTAGGCGTAGCCGCGCGCATTCGCGGCCGCGACCATCTCCTCGAGCGTGTTCTTACCGTCGGCCGACCAGTGCGAGTGCGTGTGCAGGTCGCCGCGCAGCTGGTCATGCTCGACGAGCTCCGGCAGGTCGCCCGACCGCGCCGCCTCGAGCTCGCCCGCGTTCTCGCGCAGCTCAGGCGGGATGTACTGGTAGCCGAGCCGCTCGTAGACCCGCTCCTCGCTTTCGCAGGTGACGACTTCGCCGCTCTCGACCTCGGTGATCCCGTACTCGGAGACCGAGAAGCCGCGGCGCTGTGCGTCCTCCCGTAGCGCCAGGTTGTGCTCCTTCGAGCCGGTGAAGTGCTGCAGCAGGTTGCCGTAGCTCTCCGGCGGCACCACCCGCAGGTCGAAGCGGAAGCCGTCGTGCGAGACGACGGTTGCCTTGGTCGCGCCCTTGGCCACCACCTCCGCGACCCAGGTCAGCTTCGTGAAGTACTCCGTCAACGCCCTCGGGTCGCTGGCCGTGGCGATGATGTCGAGGTCGCGCACGGTCTCCTTGCGCCTGCGCGCACTGCCCGCCTCGCAGACCCGGTCGGCGGCCGGGTGCTCGCGCAAAACGTCGACGACGGCGAGCAGCGCCGGTAGCGCTTGGCCGAGCAGCGTCCGCGGCGGTCCGGTCGACTTCTTCTTGCGCGCGGTCGACTTGAGGATGCTCTCCTCCGTCTTCGCGCCCAGGCCGGGAAGGGCGCGCAGGCGTTCCGCGCGGGCGGCCTCCTTCAGCTCGGCCAGCGTCGTCACGTTGAGCTCCTGCCAGATCTTCCGCACCGTCTTCGGGCCGAGGCCGGGGATGTGGAGGAACTCGACCACCTCGGGCGGGATCGTCTTGCGCCGCTTCGAGAGCGCCTCGATCTCGCCGGTGTTGACGATCTGGACGATCTTGTCCTGGATCGTGGCGCCGATTCCCGGTAGCTCCTTCGCCGTGCCTTCCAGCGCCAGCTGGGCTACGGGAGTGCCGGTCTCACGCACGCGCGCGGCCGCGCGACGGTAGGCGAGCACTCGAAAAGCGGCCTCGCCTTCGATCTCGAGCAGGTCGGCCAGCAGCTCGAGCTGCTCGGCCACATCGGCGTTGCGGGGGAGCGTCTTCGCCACGACAGCGATCATAGGGGCGTGAAGACGGTCGTCTGCCTGCCCACCTACAATGAACGCGAGAACCTGGAGCGGATGGTCGACGCCCTGGCCGACAAGGACGTCTCGGTACTGGTCATCGACGACAACTCCCCGGACGGAACGGGGCAGCTCGCCGACCGGCTCGCCGAGCGGAACGCGCACGTCGAGGTGCTGCACCGCCCGCGCAAGGAGGGCCTCGGGCCCGCCTACCTCGCCGGCTTCGAGCGCGCGCTGGACGATCCGCAGGTCGGGCTCGTTCTCGAGATGGATGCGGACTTCTCGCACGACCCGGCCGACGTGCCGCGCCTCATCGCCGCCGCCGCCGATGCGGATCTCGTGCTCGGCTCGCGTTACGTCGAGGGCGGCTCGATCGGCAATTGGGGCCGCGTTCGGCGGTTTATCTCGAGCGGCGGCTCGTGGTACGCGCGCGTCCTGCTCGGCGTCGGCATCCGCGACCTGACCTGCGGCTTCCGCTGCTACCGGCGCGAGGTGCTCGAGAAAATCGACCTTGCGGCGATCGACTCGCGCGG
>JBIOZO010000213.1:0-12232 GCA_044871215.1 Gaiellaceae bacterium
ACCTTTCTCTACCTGCTCGGCTCCGTCTTCGTGCCGCTCTTCGCCGTCCTGCTCGGCGACTGGCTGGCCCGCGGCGCGCACTACTCCGAGCGCGACGTCTTCGAGGCCCCGCGCATCCGCTGGCCGCTGCTGGCGGCGTGGGCCGCAGGCTTCGCGCTCTACCAGTGGCTCTCGCCGCAGGGGCCGAGCTGGTGGACCGACCAGGTCGAGCACCTGAGCCCCGGCCACGCGACGCTGACCGCCTCGCTGCCGAGCTTCGCGCTCGCCTTCTGCCTGACGCTGCTCCTGGCCCGGGTAGATTCGCTGCGTGCGGCCGCTCGCAGTCGTCGGGAACCTCTCGCTCGACCGCGTTGACGGCGGCGAGCCACGGGCGGGCGGCGCGCCGTTCCACGCGGCCCGCGCGCTGCGCGTGCTCGGGCGGCCGGCGATCGTGGCCGCGAAGGGCGCCGACGCCGACCGCCGCCTGCTCGTGCCGCCCCTGGTGCGGCTCGGCCTGCCGGTGCTCTGGCGCGGCGGCGAGACGACCGCGGCCTTCTCCTTCCAGTACGCGGGCGACCTGCGCCACACGGTCGTGGACGCGCTCGGGCCGATCTGGAGCGTCGCAGACCTGCGCGGGCTCGAGCGAGCTGACCGGGTGCACGCCGGCGCGCTGGCGCGCTCGGACTTCCCTGCCGAGACACTGGCTGCCATGGCCCGCGACCGCCGCCTCTCGTTCGACGGCCAGGGCCTCGTGCGGCCGGCGCGCACAGGGCCGCTGACGCTCGACGCCGACTACGACCCAGAGGTGCTGCGACACGTCTCGGTGCTGAAGCTCGCCGAGGAGGAGGCGCGCGTGCTCGTCGGCGAGCCGAACGCGGACGGGCTGCGCGGGCTTGGCGTGCCGGAGATCGTGGTCACGTTCGGCTCCGAGGGCTCGCTCGTCTTCGCGGACGGCCGGCTCGAGCGCGTGCCGGCTCAGCCGGTCGGGGGCGAGGTCGACCCCACCGGCGCCGGGGACGCGTTCACCGCGGCGTACCTGGTCTCGCGGTCGTCCGGCTACGCGCCCGTCCCGGCGGCGCGCAGGGCGACGGCGCTCGTGGCCGGCCTCCTTGGGCGGCGAATCGCATGAGGGCGCACGTCCGGACGGTCGACGGCGTCTTCGAGGTCGACCTCGAAGAGGAGCTGGTGCTCGGCCCGTCGTCGGAGGTCGTCGAGCCGCAGGACGTCTCGCTCACGCTGCCGTTGGTCGTCGCCGCGGCGGCGGAGGGCTCGACGGTGATCGCCGTCGTCGCCCGCAGGCCCCCGCTCGCGATCTCGCACGACGCCGGCCGCACGTGGCGCGAGGCCGGTGGCGGCCTGCCGCCGGGCCGTGCCGTCGCCATCGACCCGAACGATCCCGACCACGTCCTCTATGCCGCCCGCAACCGGCTCTACGAATCCCGAAACGGGGGCGTCTTCTGGCAGGCGCTCACGCCCGAGCTGCCGGAGATCGAGGCGCTGGCGCTCCGGGAAGCCTGAACTCGCCGCGTGCGACGACCACCGCGCTGCCGCCGACCTCGACGCGCTCGAGCTGCTCGGCGGTGCCGTCGGTTCGCGCGTAGAGCGTCGAGGGCCGCGCGACCTCGGCGCCCTGGGAGATCTCGATCTCCTCGCCGAACTCGATCCGGCCGTGGCGGGCGAGGTGCACGGCCAGCGGCCCCGCTGCCGACCCGGTCGCCGGGTCCTCCATGAAGCCGCCGCTCGGGCTGAACATCCGGGTCTTCCAGCGCGTGCCCGAGCCGGCGAAGCAGTTGATACCGAGCACGGCCGGCGCGTCGGCGAACGCGGCGAGCTCGGGCCGCAGCGCGGCCACCTCCTCGACCAAGGGAAGCCCGACGTAGACGTGGTTCATGCCGTTGTCGTAGAGCTCGACGGGCAGCTCCGACCGCTCCAGGCCCAACCCCGCGAGCAGCGCGTCAGCGCGTTCGAACTCCTGCCAGCTCGGCAGCGGCTGCTGCATGCGGCCGAACACGAGCCGGTCCCCCTCGCGCTCGAGCGCGACCGGCACTGTGCCCGACTTCGTCTCGAGCCGGATCTCGGGCAGCTGCAGCGGCCCGGCGAGCACGAAAGCCGTGCCGAGCGTCGGATGGCCGGCGAACGGCACCTCCGCGTTGGGCGTGAAGATCCGCATCACGGCGTGCCCATCGGCTTCCGCCGGGAGGACGAACGTCGTCTCGCTGAAGTTCGTCTCGCGCGCGAGCCTCTGCATCTCGTCGTCGGCCAGCCCGCGCGCGTCGGTGAATACCGCCAGCTGGTTGCCTGCGAGCGGGGTGTCGGTGAAGACGTCCACGACGACGTACCTGAAGGTGCGCACAGACCGGAGACTATGCTCCCGCCCGTGCAGCTGGTCATCGTGCGCCACGCCGAAGCTGCGTCCGGCGAGCCGGACGACCTGCGGCCGCTGACCCCTGCTGGCCGCGAGGCCGCCCGCGCCCTCGGGCAGCGACTCGCCGACGAGGGCCTCGAGCCCGACGCCGTCCTCACGAGTCCACTGCTCCGGGCGCGAGAGACGGCGCAGGAGCTGGCCAGGCCCGCGGGTCTCGAGCCCGAGCCCGACGAACGGCTCGCCCCGGGCGCCACCGCCGATGCCGTGCGAGCGGCTGCCGAGGAGCGCGGCGAGACCGTGATCGTCGTCGGGCACCAGCCCGACTGCTCCCGGATCGCAGCCGCGCTGGCCGGCGGCGAGGAGCCGGCCTTCCCGCCGGGCGGGATGCTCGCGATCGAGCTCTCGTGACCGCGATCGCCGTCCGCGACCTGCGCAAGTCCTACGGCGCGCTCGAGGCGGTGGGTGGGATCGACTTCGACGTCCGGCGCGGTGAGGTGTTCGGCCTGCTCGGCCCGAACGGCGCCGGCAAGACGACCACGGTCGAGATCCTCGAGGGCTACCGCCCGCGTGACGGCGGCGAGGTCGAGGTGCTCGGCGCCGACCCGGCGCGCGCGGGGGGCGACTGGCGACAGCAGATCGGCGTCGTGCTCCAGTCGTCGGCGATGTACGAGACGCTCACGCCGTCCGAGATGCTGCGCCTCTTCGCCGGCTACTACCGCAGTCCGCGCCCGGTGGACGAGGTCGTCGAGCTCGTCGGCCTGCAAGAGAAACGCGACGACCGCGTGCGACGGCTTTCGGGGGGCCAGCGCCGGCGGCTCGACCTCGGGCTCGCGCTGATCGGCGACCCCGAGCTGATCTTCCTCGACGAGCCGACGACCGGCTTCGATCCGGCCGCGCGCCGCCGCGCCTGGGACACGATCCGCGGCCTGCGCGGGCTCGGCAAGACGATCCTGCTGACGACGCACTACCTCGACGAGGCCGAGCAGCTCGCCGACCGCGTCGCGGTGCTCGCGCACGGCCGGATCGTCGCCTCGGGCACGCCTGCCGAGCTGACCGGCGCCGTGCCCGCGACCGAGATCCGCTATCGCGAGAACGGCAGCGAGGTCGTGCTCGAGACCGACGAGCCGACGCGCTTGCTGAACGAGCTGACCGGCCGGGCACTCGCCGAGGGCCGCGAGCTCGAGGGCCTCGTCGTCCGCCGCCCCAGCCTCGAAGAGGTCTACCTCAGCCTCACCGAGGAGGAGGGCGAGTGAGTCTCTACTGGCATGAGCTGAAGGGCGAGCTGCTGCTCTACACCCGCAGCCGCGAGCTGGCGTTCTTCACCTTCCTGCTGCCGATGATCTTCTTCGTGCTGCTCGGCTCGACCTACGGCGACGACACGGTCGACGGGGTCAAGGGCTCGCACTTCCTGCAAGCCGGGATGATCGGCTACGGCGCGATCTCGATCGCCTTCGCCGGGCTCGCGATCGTGCTGGTGATCCGTCGGGAGTCGGGAATCCTGAAGCGGCTGCGTGCGACGCCGCTGCCCGCGCCCGCGTACATCGCGGCGCTGCTGACCGCGTTTCTGCTGGCGTTCGCCGTCGAGGTCGCAGCCCTGATCCTGCTCGGCCGCGTGCTGTTCGGGATCCCTGCGCCGGACCGGATCGGGTCGCTGGTGCTCGCGCTGCTGCTCGGGGCGGTCGCCTTCTGCGGCCTCGGGATCGGCGTGACGGCGCTGATCAAGAGCGCCGAGGGAGCGTCGGCCGTCGTCAACGCGATCTACCTCCCGGCGTCGTTCATCGCCGGCGCGTTCTTCTCGCCGACCCACTTCCCCGAAGTGCTGCGCAAGATCGCCGACGTGCTACCGCTGACGTACTTCCTGCGGCTGATCCGGAACATCATGCTGCACGACCAGCCGATCTGGACCCAGGGCACGAACGTGGCCGTGATCGCGGGCTGGGGCATCGCCGGCGTGCTCGTCGCGCTGCGCTATTTCCGCTGGGAGCCCAGCGAGGGTTAGCTTTACTCGGCCCGCGGTAAATACGAGTTGTAATGAGGGTCGAGCCGCAGATGGCGTTCTGCGTGCGAGAAGTCGAACCGCCCGGGGTCGAAGTTCGAGTGAACTTCGGCGTCTTTGCGGGGCGCGGGGCCACCGCCGCCGAGATCGACGAGCTCGCCAAGGCGCTCCTGCCCAAGGTGGGCGAGGTCGCGATCGTGGCCGAGGAGCGCCACGAGATCGGTGAGGACAGCGAGGCGTCGCTGAACCAGGTGCGCATCGAGGTCTCGCCGGACCAGCTGCCCGAGGACGGGCACGAGCTCGACATGCTCTGCGGCCGCCTGGTCGAGGCCGCCGAGCAGTGGGCGACCGCGTGCGTCGCCGACCGGCACGCGGACGTCGCCGAGCTCTAGGTCTCTTCGTCGACCCAGAAGGTCTCTACCGCCAGGACGATCAGGCGGTCGAGCGTGACGAGGCCGAAGCCGCAGCCCCACACGATGAACGTCTTGCGCACGTGCTCGACGCCCAGGCCGGCTCCCGTGAAGAAGAGGATCGCCGCCGCCAGCAGAAGCGCCGCTCGCACGACGCGCAGGTCGATGCTCATCTAATGCCTCCCTCCGGTCAGGACTGCGGAGTATCTACGCGCGGGCGAGTCGCTTGCGGGGCGTCCGGCCGGCGCGGGCGGCCGTCAGCGCAAAGCGGACGAGCGCACGCGGCATCTTCTCGGCTCTCGAGACCGTCTCGTCGAGCGAGGCCACGAACCAGTCGAGATCGTCCTCGTCCAAGACGAGCGGCGGCAGCGCCTTGAGCACGTTCAGTCCGTGGCCGGCAACCTGGCTCAGCACGCGGTGGTCGCGAAAGAGCGGCACGACCACGAGCTGCGCGAACAGGGCGGGCTGGATCCGCTCGAGCATCCGCCACGTCCGTGAGCCGCCCTCGGGCTCCTCGAACTCGATCGCCCACATCAGCCCGAGGCCGCGCACGTCTTTCACCACCGGCGAGCGCTCGACCAGTGGCCGCGTCCGTTCCAGGAGCTGCTCGCCCAGACGGGCGCTGTGCTCGACCAGGCCCTGGCTGTCGAGCTCGCGCAGAGTGGCGAGCCCGGCGACCATCGCCAGGTCGTTCGGCGCGAAGGTCGAGCCGTGGCTGACGGCGTTCGGCAGCGAGTCGAAGACACCCTCGTAGACGGCCTCGCTCATCAGCAGCGCGCCGACCGGCACGTAGCCGCCCGAGAGCGACTTGGCGACCGTGATCAGGTCGGGCTCGAGGTTCCAGTGCTCGAGCGCGAGCAGCCGGCCGGCGCGGCCGAAACCGGTCTGCACCTCGTCGACGCAGAAGAGCGTGCCGAAACGGCGGCAGAGCTCCTGCGCGCCGGCGAGATAGCCGTCCGCAGGCAGGTTGACGCCTTTGCCCTGCACCGGCTCGACGAGGAAGAGCGCCACGTCCTCGCGGGCGAGCTCGCGCTCGAGGGCTTCGAGGTCGTTCCAGGGCACGCGCTCGAAGCCCGGCAGCAGCGGGCCGAAGCGCTCGGTGAACTCGGGGCTTGCGTTCGCCGAAAGCGCCCCGAGTGTCAGCCCGTGGAAGCCGTGCTCCGCTGAGAGCACGCGCGAGCGGCCGGTCGCTGCGCGGCCGAGCTTGAGCGCCGCCTCCACCGACTCCGCGCCCGAGCTCGTGAACAGCACGCGCTCGACCGAGGCGGGGGCGCGCCGCAGCAGCTCCTCGGCCAGCAGCGCGGGCAGCGCGTCGACGCCGAGCTGCACGGAGCCGGGCCGCTCGAGCTCGAGCGCCTCGACGAGCGCCTCGCGCACGCGCGGGTTGTTCCGTCCGACGTTGAACATCCCGAAGCCACCGAGCGCGTCGAGGTAGCGATTGCCCTCGTCGTCCCAGAGGTGGGCGCCCTCGGCGCGGGCCCAGTGGCGGTCGAAGCCGATCGTCCGCAGCAGCTTCACGAACTGCGGGTTGATCGTCTGCGCGTGCAGGTCGAGCGCCTCGGCGCCCCGCTCCTCGACGAGCTCGCTCAGCCACCCCACGCCCTGAATTATCGCGACACCCCGATCAGCACGCCGCCGGCGACGATCAGGATCGCGCCGGCGACCAGCCGCCGGCCCACGAGCTCGGTCCGGCGAAGGAGGAGAGCCGAGAACGCCACGCCCCAGAGCGACTCGGTCGCGACGAGTGGCGCGACGACACTCACGCGCCCGCGGTAGTAGGCCTGGAAGAGCGCCGTGTACGAGAGCCCGAACAGCAGCCCGGCCGGGAGGAACGCGCTCAGCGCGCCGCCGTAGCTACGCGCCCACGTCCCGCGCCGCGTGATCAGCAGGTAGAGGGCGACGGTCGTCGTCCCCGCGAGCAGCGAGACCGGGGCGGCGACCAGCGCGTCCACGGTCGTGTCCCGGGCGAGCGCGCGCAGCACGTTGTCGCGGACGGCGAAGAGCACCGTCGCGCCGACTGCGAAGAGCACGCCGAGCCGCCGGAAGTCCTCCGGCCGCACCCGCTCGTTCGCGAGGGCGAACCCGCCGGCGACGATCAGCCCGGCACCGGCAAGGAGCGCCGCGCTCACCGGCTCGTCGAGAAACGTGAGCGCGATCGCGACCGCGACCAGCGGGGCCGTCCCCATCAGTACTGAGGTGCGGGCGGCGCCTGCCTCTCGCACCGCCTTCACGAAGAGGATCTGCGAGAGCCCGGGCGCGATCGCGCCCGCGACCAGGAACGGCCACACCTCGCCGAGGTCGAGCTCGGGCCGCGCGAGCAGCGCAACCGCGCCCGTGACGCCCAGCGCGATCGTCGACATCGCGAGCGAGCCGAGCTCCGCGTCGTCGTGGCTGCGCAGCGCGAACCTGACTGCGACCGCCATCGCGCCGAAGAGCGCGGCCGAGAGGCACGCGAGGAGGACTGCCGCCACTCAGGCGGTGGCGTGAATCGGGCCGCTTCGCTCGACGAGGCGGCCGCCCGTGCGCCCGGCGCGCACCGCCAGCACCTCGGCCAGGATCGAGACCGCGGTCTCGCCCGGGGTGTGCGCGCCGAGGTCGAGCCCCGCGGGGCCCGCAAGCCGGTCGAGCTGTTCCTCGCCGAGGCCGGCCTCGAGCAGCCGCTCGCGCCGCTTAGCCTGCGTGCGCCGCGAGCCGATCGCACCGACGTAGAAGGCGTCGCTGTCGAGCGCGGCGACGAGCGCCGGGACGTCGAGCCGCTCCTCGTGCGTGAGCACGACGACTGCGGTATCAGCGTCGGCGGTCAGCTCGTCCGGCCACGCGACCTTGATCTCGTCCGGGCTCGGCAGTCGGTCACGCGTCACGAGCGCCGGCCGCGGGTCGATCACCTCGGTACGCCAGCCGAGCGCCTTGGCCGACCGGCAGAGCTCTTCGGCAGTGTCGATGCCCCCCACCACGACGAGGCGGGGCGGCGGCGCGAGGACGTCCGCAAAGACCTGGAGGCCGTCCACTTCCAGCACGCGGCTCGGACCGGGCGGCACGTCGGCGGCGATCCGCTCGCCCGCGCGCTCGCCTTCGAGCACCGTGAGCGTCACGGAAGGCTCTTCGGGCAGCTGGCCCTCGAACGGCTCGACGAAGACGTCTATCTCGCCACCGCACGGCAGGCCGACCGACCAGGCCAGCTCGTCCTCGATCCCGTAGGTGAGCAGCCGCGGCGTACCGTCGGCGAGCACCTCGGCCGCGGTGACGGCGACGTCGCTCTCGACGCAGCCCCCGGAGACAGAGCCGAACAGCTCGCCGCGCTCCGAGACGGCCAGCTTCGCCCCCACCGGCCGCGGCGCCGAGCGGCGCGTGGCCACCACGGTCGCGAGTGCGACCCGGTCGCCTCGCGCCCGCCAGCTTTCGATCGTTTCGGCGAGCTTGCGCACGTGCCCAGCGTACCGGGCACGTGCGCGCTCACATCTAGGCAGCCGGCGCTGCGAACGGCGGCGGGCCGTCGCCGTCGCGGAAGCCAAACCCGAAGCCGTGCGGGCCGCCGCGGAAGCGAGGAGGCCCGGGCGGCGTGCCGTTCACGAGATCGTCCACGTGCTCCTGGATCTCGGAGAGGATCCGCTGCTCCTGCGCGGAGCTGAGGCGGCCGGCCTTGACGGCCGCGTCGAGCTTCGTCTTCGCTTCCTTGACGAGCGCGTCCTTCAGCCCGTCCACCGACTTGCCCTGCGCCTTGGCGACCTGCGCCAGGCTCTTGCCGTTCTCGAGCCGCGACCGCAGCTGCGCCTCGGTCAGCCCCAGGTAAGTCGCCGCTGCATCGAGCCCGTGCATGAACCAGTGCGGGCCGCCCTCGCGATGCCCGAAGCCGAAGCCCGGCGCACCGAGCAGCGGGAAGTCGTCCGACTCGATGCGCTGCTTGAGCTCCTTGCCCTGCTGCTCGGTCAACCGGCCGGCCGCGACAGCCGCGTCGACGCGGTCTTCGAATGCCTTCTTCAGCGCGGCGCTGAGCTTGCTCGGCTCGACGCCCAGGTTCTTGGCGGCGTCGTTGACGATCGCCCGGCTCTCCTCGCTGGGAGTGTTCGCCGTCAGCTTGGTGGCCGCGACGCCGGCCCCGGCACCGCCTACCGCCAGGGCGGCCGCCGCACCGGCGAGCACTTTCCGCTTGATTGCCATTGCCCTCTCCTTTCGGTGGATCCTAGGTCGCGTCCGCGACGCGGTTGCGATGAACCGAGAAAACCACCGGTCGCTGAGAACGGGCTGAGAAGACGCTGAAAAGAGGCTAAGACTCGGCGGCGCGGCCGTTCAGCCGCAAGCGCATGAGCGTGCCGCCGCCTTCCGGCCGCTCGGCGACCACCGAGCCGCCCTGCGACTCGGCCACCTGCTTGACGATCGCCAGCCCGAGCCCCGAGCCGGGCATCCCGCGCGCCGCGCGCGAGCGGTAGAAGCGGTCGAAGACGTACGGCAGGTCCTCGTCGGAGATCCCAGGGCCGTGGTCGCGAACAGCGACCTCGCCGTTGCGCACCGCGACCTCGACGGGCCCTCCCGGCGGGCTCCACTTGGCCGCGTTGTCGAGCAGGTTCCCCACTGCGCGCTCGATCGTCGACGGCGGGCCGTGCACCACCGACTCGTCGAGGTCGGTCTCGAACTCGATCCCGGGCCGGTTGCGCCGCGTCCGCTCGATCGCCTCGGCCGCGACCAGGTCGAGGCGCACGTCCGCCGAGGGCTCGGCCACCGCGTCCGGCCTGGCCTCCCGCGCGAGCTCGATCAGCTCGCCGATCAGGGCGGTCATCTCGTCGATCTGCTCGACGAGATCGCGAAGCAGCTGCTCGCGCGACTCGGGCGACAGCTTGTTCCCGCGCGCAAGGACCTCGATGTTCGTCTTCAGGCTCGTCAGCGGGGTGCGGAGCTCGTGCGAAGCGTCCGCGACGAGCTGCCGCTGGGCGCGGCTCGAGTCCTCGAGCGCGGCGAGCATGGTGTTGAAGCTCGTCGCAAGCCGGCCGAGCTCGTCGTCGCCGGTCGAGGTCGACTCGATCCGCTGCGAGAGATCACGCGTCTCGGTCACCGCTTCCGTCGTCTGGGTGAGCTGCCGCACCGGCCGCAGCGCGGAGCGGGCGACGAGCAGGCCGAGCGCGGCCGCGACGCCCATCCCGCCGAGCGCGATCACGATCAGCAGGAAGGTGATGCGGTGCAGCGTTCGGTTCACTTCGGTGAGCGGCCGGTAGACCTGGAGGGCGTACGGCGATCCGGAGACGGTCAGGACGCGGTAGTCGGTCTTGCCGATGTGCTTCACGGCGTAGTAGAGCCCATGTCCGCCCTCGGCAGCCTGATGGTCCCGGCGATTAACCGGCAGCACCCGTGCCCCCAGCTGCACGAACGGCGGCCCGCTCGGTGGCACCGCTTGCACGAAGTCGCTCTGCACGCCGGGCGGCGGACCGGGGATGCGGAGGTACCCCTCGTCGATGCGCGCGTCGCCGGATGCGACCTCGACTGCACGGTCGTGCAGCGCGCGGTCGACCTGCCCGTAAAGCTCGTTGTGGACGACGATGAAGACCGTGACCGAGGCGGCCACGACCGCTATGCCGACCGCCGCGGCGGCGACCAGCGCGATCCGGGTCCGAAAGCTCATTCCTCGCGCAGCGCGTACCCGACACCGCGCACGGTGTGGATCAGCCGCGACTTGCCGCCGGCCTCGGTCTTGCGCCGCAGGTAGCCGATGTAGACGTCGAGCGAGTTCGACGCGAAGCCGAAGTCGTAGCCCCAGACCCGCTCGAAGATCAGCGAGCGAGTCAGCACCTGGCGCGGATTGAGCAGGAACAGCTCGAGCAGCGAGAACTCCGTCCGGGTCAGCTCGATCCGCTCGCCGCCGCGCGTCACCTCGCGCGTGCCGGGGTCGAGCTCGACGTCGGCGAAACGGAGCGTCTCGCCGGCGCCGTCGCCGGTGCGCCGCAGCAGCGCGCGCACGCGCGCGAGCAACTCCTCGAGCGCGAACGGCTTCGTCAGGTAGTCGTCAGCACCGGCGTCGAGGCCCTCGACGCGGTCCTCGACCTGCGTGCGGGCGGTGAGCATCAGGATCGGCACCTTGCTGCCCCTGCGGCGCAGGGTGCGCGAGACTTCGAGCCCGTCGACGCCCGGCATCAGCACGTCGAGCACCATCGCATCGGGCTCGGGCTGGCCCTCCAGCCGCTCGAGCGCCTGCGAACCGTCCTCGGCCAGCTCGATCTCGTAGCCCTCGAGCTCGAGCGCGCGCCGCAGCGACTCCCTGACGGCCCGCTCGTCGTCGACCACCAGGATCTTCATGAGCGTATTCTCGCCGCCAAAACTGAATTCCGGGTGAGAAGCCCCCGCTCAGCGCGCCATCTTAGGAAACTCTTAGACGCCTCTCACGCCATTCTTAAGGCGGCCCTCGAGGATCACAGTCGTCATCGATCAAGGGATCCCCCAAAACCCTTGTGCGACGAGAGGCCCCGCTCCGGCGGGGCTCTTTCTTTTCTCAGAGACTTCTTAACTCCGTTTCAGGCGGCTCTTAGGGGGCGATTGCTTTCATGGTCGTTAGCGGAATGACTTACGACGAAAGGAACCTCCCCTGATGCCTCGCCGCTCGCGCCCAACCATCATCGTTGCGTCTCTCCTCGCAGCAGCCTGCCTCGGCGCGGGCGGCGGGGCCGTCGCCTACTCCCAGCTCCACGACAACGGGAGCAGCACGGTCGTCAAGCAGGTGACCGTCGAGCAGGCCGACCAGGCCTCCGCCGCACCTCTTTCGGTCAACCAGATCTACCGCCGCGCATACCGGGGCGTCGTCGAGATCACCGTCACCGAGCCCAGTTCGTCGTCCACTCCCTTCGGCGGTGGCGGCGGCACGCAGCAGGCTCAGGGCTCCGGCTGGGTCTACGACTCCGACGGCCACATCGTCACGAACGACCACGTCGTCGACGGCGCGACTTCGATCAAGGTCCGCTTCTGGGACGGCAAGACCTACTCCGCGACCACCGTCGGCACCGACCGGTCGACCGACCTCGCGGTGATCAAGGTCGACGCGCCGAGCTCCGAGCTGCACCCCCTCACGGTGGGCGACTCGACGCAGCTCCAGGTCGGTGACGGCGTCGTCGCGATCGGCAGCCCGTTCGGCCTCGCGCGAGCGCCGCGCCGCCGAAGTCGGGCACTTCGACGTCGAGCGTGGCCGATCCGCCTTTGCCGTCGTCCGACAGCTGAGCGGCCACGGTGACCTGGTAGCGGCCGGGCTTCAGCGGGAGGCTCCAGGACGTGACGGCCGATCCGTCCGCAAGCCGCGCCAGGCCTGTGTCGCGGACCGCGGTGCCGAGCGACTGTCCGCTCGCGTCGGCCGCTCGCACGGCAAGCGAGGCGCGCTCGCCCGCCGGAGCGGTCGGCCAGCGAGCGAGCCCGGCGACGAGCGCTTCGCCCTTCGGGGCGCGCAACACCAGCTTCGCTTCGGCTGCGAGCGGGAAGTCGGAGCGCGGCGCGCTCAGCAGGTCAATCGCG
>JBIOZO010000214.1:0-4971 GCA_044871215.1 Gaiellaceae bacterium
GGTGACCGCGAGCAGGAAGGCGGCCGGCGCGCCGTAGCGCTTCGCCTGCCCTCGCCAGCCGCGTTCCACCGGCTACCAGCCGGAGACGGCCCAGACGTCCCGCCGCAGCCGGGCGGCCTCGGCCGACGCGGCCGCGCGCCAGTCTTCCTGGCCGCCGCGGAAGGCGTAGATCACGCTGCGCGAGGCGTTCACGAGCGCGCTCGCCGGGCCGCTCGTGAAGGCCCGCGCAAGGTCGGCGGGTGTCGCCCCCTGCGCGCCTACGCCCGGCAGCAGCAGGATCGCCTTGGGGAGCAGCCGCCGCGCCTCGCCGACCGCCCGCGGGTGGGTCGCGCCCACGACGGCGCCGACGGAGGAGAGCCCGCGGTCGCCGACGAGGTCCTCGCCGAGCCCGTGGACGAGCAGCGCGACGTGGTGCCAGACCGGTCGGCCGTCCGTGAGGGTGAGGTCCTGGACGTCCGCGCCACCCTCGTTCGAGGTCTTGACGACGCAGAAGATGCCGCCGCCATGACGACGACAGGCGCCGAGGAACGGCTCGAGCGAGTCGCGGCCGAGGTAGGGGTTGACCGTCATCGCGTCGGCCAGCGGCGGCCCTTCGCCGCGCGGCTCGAGGTAGGCGGTCGCATACGCCCGCGAGGTCGAGCCGATGTCACCGCGCTTGGCGTCGGCGAGCACGACGAGACCGGCCGAGCGCGCGTAGGCGCACACGTCCTCGAAGGCCCGCAGGCCGTCGGAGCCCAGCGCTTCGAAGAAGGCGAGTTGCGGCTTCACCCCGACGACGTGTGGCGCGACCGCGTCCACGATCCCGCAGCAGAAGCGGCAGCACGCGTCGGCCGCCGCTTCGGGCGAGAGATGCGCGTCGCCCGCGAGCTCGACGGGCAGCAGGTCGGGCCGCGGGTCGAGGCCGACCAGCAGCTGGGACCGCTTGCGCTCGACCGCCTCGGCGAGGCGGTCTGGAAAGAGCGCTGTCGCCGCCTCGGCCTTCACCTTCGGGAGAGGCTAGCGCCACACTCGGCGGGAAACGAGTGAGGGCCGCTTCCGCGGCCCTCACGCAAAACCTTCGGAAGCCGGGTCTAGGACCCGCCGCCGGTCTTGACCGCAGTCTTCAGCGTGCTGCCGGCCGAGAACTTCGGCACCGTCGCCGCGGGAATCGTCACCTTCTGGCTTGGGTTGCGCGGGTTGACGCCCTGGCGCTCCTTGCGGTGCTGGGTGGAGAACTTCCCGAAGCCCGTGAAGTTGACCTCGCCGCCGCTCTTCAGTGTGTCGGTGATCGAGTCGAGCACCGCATCCACTGCCTCGGCTGCGTCGCGCCTCGACAGGTTGGCCTTCTGGGCCACCTTGTCGACGAACTCTTGCTTCGTCACAGTCGCTCCTCTCTTCCCGGTTGCCAGGTTGGGGTCACGGCGCAAGACCCTAGCAGGGTTAAGCTTTCGGCTCAACCATGCGGTTTTGCGGCGCTTTTTGACAGTTCTAGCAGCTCCGTCGGCCGGTATAGGGCCCGCAGGCGGACGCCGACGCGGGCGAGAGCGTCCGCGCCGCCCTCCTCTCGATCGACCACGCACACCGCCGTCCCGACCTCGAGACCGGCCTCGCGCAGCGCCTCGACAGCCTCGATCGCGGCCCCGGCCGAGGTGACGACGTCCTCGACGAGGCACACCCGCTCCCCCGGCTCGAACACGCCCTCGAGCCGGTTCGCGGTGCCGTACTCCTTCGCCTCCTTGCGCACGATCACGAAGGGCAGGCCCGACGAGAGCGACGCGGCAGCCGCGAGGGCGACCGCTCCGAGCTCGGGGCCGGCGATGCGCGCCGCGCTGGGCTCGTGCTCGCCGACCGTCTCGGCGATCAGGTCGCCGAGCGGGCCGAGCACCTCCGGCACCGTCTCGAAGCGGTACTTGTCGAGGTAGTAGCGCGAGCGCCTGCCGGAGCGGAGCACGAAGTCGCCCTCCAGGTAGGCGTGGTCGCAGAGGAGGGCGCCGAGCTCCGCGCGGTCCATCAACTCTGGGCCGCGGTGAGCAGCTCGCGCGCGTGCAGCAGAAGCGGGTCGGCCTCAGGGGCGCCCTGGGCGATCGTCACCAGCGAGCCGTCCTCGAAGTAGAGCTCGAGCCGGTCGCGGCTGCGGGTTGAGCGGCGGCGCAGCACCACCGCGCCGACCGCGGAGCCGACGGCGGCACCGGCGAGCGCCAGGGCCCTACGCGTCCGCATCGTTCTTCTTCCGCGTCGTGGCCGCCTTCTTCTTGGCCGGGGGCCGCTTCGGCTTCGGCTCCTCGGCGAGGCTGCGCAGCGCGCTCTTCAGGTCGTAGAAGACGAGCCCGGCGGTCGGCCCGGGAGTCGTGGTGGCGGCGATCAGTCGCTGCTCGTCGCGGACGACGAAGACGCTGCCGCCGGCGAGCGCCGCGTCGAGCTGGACGAGCTCCTGCTCGCGCTGCGCATCGGCCTGCCGGAAGAGCTCGAGCGCGCTAGCGGCGATACGCCCGGCCTTCTCCTCGTCGACGGTCGAGGCCTGCACTTTGCCCTCGCGATCGAGCACGACGGCGGCCTTGATCTGGGTCGAGATCTCGGTCAGATGGGTGAGCGCATCGGCGGCCGGCGGCACGCGCTTGACGCTAACAGACACATACTCCGCGCTGATGCCGTCGTTGCCGCAGCCGCTCGGCAAGTTCTTCGACGACCGAGGCCCCCACCTCGCGGCGATGATCGCCTACTTCGCGCTGCTCTCGTTTGTGCCGCTGCTCTTCCTGACCGTCTCGGTGCTGTCACTCGCGGGTCGGCCGGACGAGTCGAGCTACCTCGTGACCGAGCTGAAGCGGGCGTTCCCGAACAGCTCGATCGCGAGCATCGTTCACACGGTGCGCGAGATCCAGAAGCACGCGACGGCGCTCGGGATCGTCGGCGCGGCAGGCCTGCTCTGGACGTCGCTCTCGCTCTTCAGCGTGCTCGAGTCGGCGTTCAACATCGTCTACGGGCAGCCGAACCGCTCGTTCCTGCGCGGCAAGCTGCTCGCGGTCGCGCTGATGGTGGTCTCGCTGGTGACGCTGTTCGTCGGCCTGCTCGCCGGCTCGGTCGGCTTCGACCTGTTCAAGCGCTACGCGGCCGGAGTCGCGGGCAACTCGTACGTCGCCTACGGGCTCTCGGTGTTCGTGTCGACGCTTTCGGTTTTCGTCTTCCTGTTCGCGGTCTACTACCTACTGACGAACGTCGAGCACTCGGCGCGCGACGTGCTCCCGGGCGCGATCGTCGCGGCGGTCATCCTCGAGGCGAGCTTCCAGGTGCTGCCCGTGTACGTCCGGTACTCGAACAACGTCGTCGCGCTGAAGGCCTTCGGCGGGCCGGCGCTGCTGCTCGTGTGGCTCTACGTGATGGCGAACGTGATCGTCTTCGGCGCCGAGGTGAACTGGCGCCACGCGCAGCGGCAGCACCGTTTGCCTGCCGACGAGGAAGAGGCGGCCGGCCTGGCCTAGATCCGACGCACAGTGACTGTCACCGGAGGTCGGCTGCGGCCCGCGCGCGGTGGGAGTTCTTCGACTTCCAGTCGTTGCCGAGCTCGGCGACCGTTCCCTCCTCCGCGGCCGGGATGAAAACCGGGTCGTAGCCGAACCCCTCCGACCCCCGTGGCGCGTCGGCGATGCGGCCCTTCAGCACGCCCGAGCCGCGCCGCTCCACCCCGTCCGGGTCGAGCAGCACGAGCTCGCAGACGTACCGGGCCCGCCGGTCCTCGACGCCGTCGAGCTCCCGCAGCAGGCGTTCGATCGCCTCGCCGCCTTCGGCCCCGTACCGGGCCGAACGCACGCCGGGTGCGCCGCCGAGAGCGGCGACCTCGAGGCCCGAGTCCTCGCCGAGCATCCACTCTTCTGCGGGCCCGACCTCGCGACCGTAAGCCGCCTTGCCGCGGGCGTTTTCGTAGTAGCTGTCGCTGCCTTCCTCCGGATAGCCGTCGGCGTCCAGCAGTTCGAGCTCCCAGCCGGGCAGCAGCGAGGACAGCTCGCGCAGCTTGTTCCGGTTCTGGGAGCAGAGACGGACCTTCAATCGCTCCAGCGGACCTCCAGCACCGGCTCGAGCTCCGAGAGCTTCGCGACGATCCCCGGCGCGTCCGCACGCGGCGGCAGCTTCACGTCCATCAGCACCGTTCGCCGGTCCGCCTCGTGGCCGATCTCCAGTGTCTCGAGCTCGCCGCCGAGCTCCTCGAGCAGCTCGATCAGCAGCGCCGGGCTCTCGCCGGCGGGCAGCTGCGCGAGCAGCCGGTCGGTCTCGGGACGGAAGCGATGCATGGCCTGGAAGGCGAGGATGCGGAGCGGCCAGAGAGAGAACAAGACGAGCGCGGTCGTGATCACCGCGGCCGAGTAGTAGCCGGCGCCCGCGGCCATCCCGATCGCGGCGACCACCCACAGCGTCGCGGCCGTCGTCAGGCCACGCACCGAGAAGCCCTGGCGGATGATCGCGCCGGCCCCGAGGAAGCCGACCCCGGTCACGATCTGGGCGGCGATCCGCGTCGGGTCGGTGCGCACGATGTTGCCGCCGCCGACCAGGAACTCGTGGAACCCGTACGCCGAGACGAGCGTGAAGAGGCAGGAGCCGACCGAGACCAGCAGGTGCGTGCGGAAGCCGGCCTCGCGGTCGCGCAGCTCCCGCTCGAGCCCGACAAGGCCCCCGAGCCCCGCGGCCACGACGACGCGCAGCAGCTCCTCCTGCCAGGTCAGCGACGGGATCTCAAGCAGCAGCATCGAGCGCGGCCTCCTGGGCTGCGCGGATCGTCGCGATCCCCGCCGCGCCGAGATCCAACAGCCTGTCGAGCTCCGCACGGTCGAAGGTGGCGCGCTCGGCGGTCGCCTGCACCTCCACCAACCGCTCGTCGCCCGTCATGACCACGTTCAGGTCGACCTCGGCGCCGGAGTCCTCGACGTAGTCGAGGTCGAGCAGCAGCTCGCCGGCGACGATCCCGAGCGAGACCGCCGCGACCGACTCGGGCAGCGCGCGAGA
>JBIOZO010000215.1:0-6712 GCA_044871215.1 Gaiellaceae bacterium
GGTCGCGGTCGCGGCGGACATCTTCGTCGAGGAGGGCGCGTTCGACGTCGACCAGGCTCGCCGCTACCTGAGCGCCTGCCGCGAGGCTGGACTTGCCGTGCGCCTGCACGGCGACCAGTTCAACGAGCTCGGCGCGGTCGAGCTGGCGATCGAGCTCGGCGCCCGCTCGGTCGACCACCTCGAGGCGACCGGCGAGCGCGGCGTGCGAGCGCTGGCAGTCAGCGACGTCACCGCGGTCTTGCTGCCGGCGAGTGCGCTCTTCCTCGCCCGGCCGATGCCGCCGGCGCGAGCCCTCGCCGACGCCGGCGCCGCGATCGCTCTCGCGACCGACTTCAACCCGGGAAGCGCGTTCTGCGAGAGCCTGCCGCTCGTCTGCTCGCTGGCCTGCACGCAGCTCGGGCTCGCGCCCGAGGAGGCGCTGAACGCCTGCACCGTCAACGCGGCCCACATCCTGGGCCTTGCCCACCGACGCGGGCGGATCGCGGCCGGCCTCGACGCCGACCTCGTGCTGCTCGACGCGCCCGACTGGCGGCACCTCGCCTACCACCTGGGAGGCGACCTGATCGCAGCCGTCATCCGCCGCGGCGCGGTCGCCTGGGCGCGTTGACGCGGCGCTAGGCTTCCCTCGATGCCAACCCGCAAGCAGCGGCGCCGGCGGCAAAAAGAGCTGCGGCACGAGTACGAGTACGTCTACGTCGACGGCGAGGGGCAAGAGGTCGAGGTCGACGAAGCCGACGATTCGACGCCGCGCCGCAATGGCAAGCGCGACGCCAAGGCGACGCCTGCCAAGAAGCGCGACGCGAAGCCGATCCGCGAGGTGCCGGCGCCTTCCTGGAGCCGCGTCCTCAAGCGCGTGGCCTTCATCGCGCCGCTGCTCTTCCTGGCGTTCTCTGCTCTGAACAAGAATCAGTCACTCGAGCAGCGCGTCCTGATCACGCTGATCTACACCGGCTTCTTTGCGCCATTCATGTACCTGATGGATCGCGCGCTCTACCGCTCCTACCTGCGGCGCAGCGGGCAACAGGCCCCGGGCCGGCCCGCGCGGAAGCGCTAGGGCTGCTCGTCGCCGCCGCGGTAGTGGCCCGGTGCGGGCCACGGAGCGAGCACGAGCAGCATTCGCGCGCCGTCTCGGCTCGAAAGGGCTCGCCGCTCCTCGGGTTGGAAGAGCAGCAGCGTGCCCTCGCCTGCGTCGAGCGACTCCGCGCCGGCTTCGACCTGCACCGTCCCCTCGAGGACCAGCACGAAGGCGTGCTCCTTAACCTCGTGCTCGCCCAGCTCCTGACCCGGCTCGAGACCGACCAGCACTGCGCGGGCCGCCTCCTCTTCGGAGTCGAGGACGACCGGCGAACGGGTACCGCCCGGAGTGTCGATCTGGCGCAGGTCCCAGGTCTGCATGGGGAGGCAATACCCGTCGGGTTGCCGACTAACCACGCGTAGACTCAGCCTCCCGTGAGCGAGGCAGCCACCCACGTCGTCGACCGCTACGAGCTCGGCCCGATCGGGACGAACTGCTACGTCGTACGCGCCTCCCTCGATGCTGCCGAGGCAATCGTGATCGATCCCGGCGGCGATGCAGCAGACCTCCAGCGGCAGCTCGGGCGGCTTGGCGCGAGCGTCGCCGCGATCCTGATCACGCACGGCCATTGGGATCACCTCGGAGGGGTCGCCGACCTGGCCGAGGGCAGCGGCGCCCCCGTCTACATGGCGGAGGACGAGCGCGCCCTGCTCGAGAATCTCCCCGACCTGGTCCCGGAGGGAGTGAGCGCCCGTGCTTATACCCCCGACGTTTTGCTCAGGGGCGACGAGACCCTCGAGCTCGGTGAGCTGGAGTTCGAGACCCTGCGCGTCCCGGGGCACTCGCCCGGGCATCTCGCCTTCAACATGGACGGCTGGCTCTTCTCGGGCGATGTCCTGTTCGCGAACTCGGTCGGCCGCACGGACCTGCCGGGCGCGGACTGGGAAACTCTGGTCGAGTCGATCCGCATGCTGAGCGAGCGCTTCCCGCCCGAGACGATGGTGTACCCGGGCCACGGTCCGCCGACGACGCTCGGCGAGGAGCTCGAGCGCAACCCGTTCCTCGCCCCGCTGCGCGCCTCGTGACGACGTTCGAGGCGCCCCGCGGCACACACGACATCCTCCCGTCCGAGCAGCCGCTCTGGCGGCTCGTCACGAGCGAGGCCGAGCGCCTCTGCTCGCTGTATGGCTACCGGCCGATCCAGACGCCGGGCTTCGAGGACACCGGGGTTTTCGAGCGCACGTCGGGCCAGGGCTCGGACGTCGTGCACAAGGAGATGTACACCTTCACTGACCGCGGCGACCGCTCGCTGACGCTGCGGCCGGAGGGCACGGCGCCGATCGCCCGCGCCTACCTCGAGCACGGCCTGCACCGCGAGGCCCAGCCGGTCAAGCTCTACACGATCGCGACGATGTACCGGTACGCGACGCCGCAGCGCGGCCGGTTCCGCGAGCACTGGCAGCTCTCGGTCGAGGCGGTCGGCTCGTCCGACCCGGCGATCGACGCCGAGCTGATTCAGCTCTACGACGAGCTGCTCGCCCGCCTCGGCGTCACGAAGTACCAGCTCCAGCTGAACTCGATCGGCGACCAGAACTGCCGCCCCGCTTACCTCGAGGAGCTGACTGCCTGGCTGGACGCCCACGAAGACGTGCTCGACGAGGAGGCGCAGCAGAAGCGCGCGACCAGCCCCCTTCGCGTCTTCGACGTCAAGAACGAGCGCGTCCAGGAGGCCCTCGCCGACGCGCCGAAGATCGGCGATGCGCTCTGCGACGAGTGCCGTGAGCACTTCGACGCCGTCAAGGCGAACCTCGAGAACTACGGCGTCGAGTTCGAGCTCGTGCCGACGCTCGTGCGCGGGCTGGACTACTACACCCGCACGGCGTTCGAGTTCGTGGACGAGGCGATCGGCGCGCAGAGCTCCATCTGCGGCGGGGGTCGTTACGACGGGCTTATCGAGCAGCTCGGCGGCAAGCCGACGCCGGGCATCGGCTTCGGTGCAGGGATCGAGCGGCTGCTGCTCTCGCTCGATGCCGAGGGGGTCGAGCCGAAGCCCGCCGAGATCGACGTCTTCGTCGCGCTCGCCGACGGCGCCGACAAGCCGCGCGTGCTGCCGCTCGTCCAGGAGCTGCGTCGCCACGGCCTCCGGGCCGACCTCGACTACGCGGGCCGTTCGCTGAAGGGGCAGCTCACGCAGGGCGGACGCCTCGGCGCCAAAGCGATCGTGGAGTGGGGGCCGGAGCGCTCGAAGGTCCGCCGTTCGGGCCGGCAGGACGAGGAGATCCCGACGGCCGAGCTGGCGGAAAGGCTGCGCGCGTGAACTGGCGCGATCTCAAGGCGGGCGAGCTTCGCAAGGAACACGTCGGGCAGCGCTTCGCACTCGCGGGCTGGGCCGCGCGCCGGCGCGACCACGGCGGGCTCGTGTTCGTCGATCTGCGCGACGACAGCGGCCTCGCGCAGCTCGTGATCAACCCCGAGCGGGCGCCGGAGGCGGCAAAGGTGGCGCACGAGATCCGCAACGAGTTCGTGCTCCGCGCCGCGGGCGAGGTCGCCGCCCGCGCCGCCGAAGCGGTCAACCCGAACCTGCCGACCGGCGAGGTCGAGTTGCAGGTCGACGAGCTCCAGATCGTCTCGCGCTCGGAGCCGCTGCCGTTCCAGCTCGACGAGGAGAACGTCGACGAGACGCTCCGGATCCGCTACCGCTGGCTCGACCTGCGCCGCGGGAAGATGCAGCGCAACATTCGGACGCGTGCGAGGGCGGTCTCGATCATCCGCTCCGAGATGGAGGCGGCGGGCTTCGTCGACATCGAGACGCCGATCCTGGCCAAGCAGACCCCCGAGGGCGCGAGGGACTTCGTCGTGCCGACGCGGCTCCAGCCCGGCAGCTTCTTCGCGCTGCCGCAGTCGCCGCAGACCTACAAGCAGCTGCTCGTGATCTCCGGGTTCGAGCGCTACTTCCAGATCGCCCGCTGCTTCCGGGACGAGGATCTCCGCGCCGACCGCCTGCAGGAGCTGACGCAGCTCGACGTCGAGATGGCGTTTCCGGACCGTGAGGAGCTGTTCGCGCTGATGGAGCGGACGATGCTCCGGATCTGGCGCGAGTGTCTGGAAGTCGAGGTCGAGGCGCCGTTCCAGCGGATGACCTGGGACGAGGCGCAGCTGCGGTACGGCTCGGACAAGCCCGACCTGCGCTTCGGCCTCGAGATCCACGACGCGACCGAGCTCACGCGCGGTTCGGAGTTCGGCGTCTTCGCCAACGCGCCCGCCGTCCGGTACTTGCGCGTCCCGCAGGAGCTGTCGCGCGCCGACCTCGATCGCCTCGAAGCGTTCGCCAAGGAGTGGGGGGCGAAGGGCCTCGCGTACCTCGTCTTCGACGAGGAGGGCGAGGTGCGCTCGCCGATTGTGAAGTTCCTCTCCGAGGAGGAGCTCGCGGTGTTCCGCGACGAGCCGGCCACCACCGTCCTCTTCGGTGCCGACGAGCCCGCCATGGTCGCGCGCGTGCTCGGCGCGCTGCGGCTGCACCTCGGCCGCGAGCTCGACCTGATCGACCGCGATGCCTGGCGCTTCCTCTGGGTGACCGACTTCCCGCTGCTCGAGTGGGACGAGGACGAGAATCGCTGGACGGCCGTGCATCACCCGTTCACCCGGCCGACCGACGAGACGGTCTCGCTCGTCGACTCCGACCCCGGCACGGCGCGCGCGGTCGCGTACGACCTGGTCGTGAACGGGATCGAGATCGCCGGCGGGTCGTTCCGGATCCACGAGCCCGACCTCCAGCGCAAGATCTTCGACCGCCTGGAGATCTCACCCGAGGAGCAGCGGCTGAAATTCGGCTTCCTGCTGGACGCGCTCGCGATGGGGGCGCCGCCGCACGGGGGCATCGCCTCCGGCATCGACCGCCTCTCGATGGCGCTGCTCGACGAGCCGTTCATCCGCGACACACTCGCCTTCCCGAAGAACCAGGCCGGAGTCGACCCGATGACCGGCGCGCCGACCCCGATCCCGCAGGACTTACTGGCCGAGCTCGGAATTCAGGTGCTGCCGAAAAAAGACTGACGCAAGCCGATTCAGCAGTCATACTGAAACCGTCCGAGGTCGAGTCAGGAGGAGCATGGCACCCGAAGGTCCCGAGCGAGCGTCGCAGGCAGCGTCGCTGACGTCGTTGCCGCGCGTGGAGGACCTGCCGAGCGCCGCCGACGGCTTCGACCGCGAGAAGGTTCGCGAAGCGTTCGAGGCCTTCCGCCGCCACACGACGCAGCTCCAGGTGCAGCTCCGCGTGCTGCAGGCCGCCGGCCAGAGCGGCGTCGAGCCGACGGGTCACGCGGTGCGAATGGACGCGATGCACATGATCCGCGCCGCCGCCGAGATGGCCGACACGATCGAGCGCGACGCTCAGACCGCCTCGGCGGCTCAGCTGCGCCGCACCGAGGAGGAGGTCACGCGCCGCCAGCGCGAGCTGCAGGAGCGCACCGGCGAGGTTGATCGGTACCGCCAGGAGAGCGAGCGGCAGCGAGCCGAGCTGCTGAACGCCGCCAAGACGGAGGCGCGAAAGACGACGCAGGAGGCCGAGCAGCAGGCCGCTCAGGAGGTCGCGGAGGCGGAGTCGCGGGCCGCCCGGCTGCTGGAGCAGGCCCGCCACCAGGCGACGGAGCTCACGAACGCGACGCGCGCGGAGGTCGAGCAGACGCTCGAGTGGGCGCGCGGCCAGGCCGGCGCGATCATCAGCCGCGCGCAGGAAGGCGCGGAGCAGTTGCTCGCCGCCGCGGGTCTCGGCGACGAGGCGATCGACCGCGTCGCGACCTCGATCGTCAGCGCCGCGCAAGCCGCGGCCGAGGCGAGCCGTGGAACCGGGGCTTCCGCCACGGTCTCGGGACCGCAGCTGCGCGAGCCAGAGCCTGAGCCCGAAGACGACCCCGAGCCTGCGGCCGAGGCCGACGACGGGCCGGACGAGGAACCGCCGCTTTCGCCGCCCGTCTCGCCGGGGCCGGCGCCGCCCGCACCGCAGAACGAAGACGACACGACCGGCTAGGCTCGGCCCGTGCTCCCGGGTCGCCTCGGACTCCGCTTCGCGCTCGAGGCGCTGTTCCTCGTGCTGCTCGCCCTCGGCGCGGGCCTCGCCGATTTGAGCGCAGGCTTCATCGTGCTCGTGGTGGCGGTCGGGTGGCTCCTCGTCGCGATCGTCGAGTTCACCGCCGAGCGAATCGCGGCCTCGCCGCTCAGCTACATCTCGCCGCAACGAGCCGAGGCGCCGCCCGACGTCGAGGACGAGCGCTGGCCGATGCCCGAGGAGCGGACGATCGTCGCGCCGCTCGAGCAGTCTACGGCGCCCGAGCCAGAGCCCGAGCCCGAGCCAGAGCCCGAGCCCGAGCCAGAGCGAGAGCCCAAGCCCGAGCCAGAGCGAGAGCCCGAGCCCGAACCCCAGCCCGAGCCCGAGGAACCGGTCTCGGTCGAGAAGCCCGAGACCCCGAGCGCCGACGAGGAGCTCGAGCCCCGGCGTGGGTTGCGCAGGCGATTCCGTCGCAGCCGGCCGGAGCCGGAGCCCGAGGCTCCCGCTGCGGAGGGCGAAGCGGAGGAATCGCGCGTGGAGGAGGAACCTGAGCCGCGACGGGGCCGGCGCTCGCGGTTTCGGCGGAGTCGGCAGGAGGCGGCGCCTGAGCCCGCGACGCCGCCTCGTCACGTCAAGCTTCTGCCCCGACGTTC
>JBIOZO010000216.1:0-6082 GCA_044871215.1 Gaiellaceae bacterium
ACACCGGGCGCGACCTCGGGATCGAGCACGTCCATGTCGAGGCTGAGGTGGACGAACCCGTCGCCGGCGACGTGTTCCAGCGCCTCTCGCATCGCGGCCTCGACGCCCATGCGGTCGAGGTCGCTCATCGTGAACACCCGCGCGTCCACCTCCGCGAGCAGGGCACGCTCCCCCGGGTCGAGCGACCGCACTCCGACGAGAGCAACGCGGTGCTGTTCGACGGCCGGCAACCGGTACTTCCCGCTCTCGAACTCCGGCCCGGCCAGCCCGAGGGCGGCGGCGAGCGGCATTCCGTGCACGTTGCCGCTGGGCGACGTCTCGGGCCGATTCAGATCGCCGTGCGCATCGAGCCAGAGCACTCCGCCTCGCCCACGCGCGCGCGCCATCCCGCCGAGCGTGCCGAGCGCCACCGAGTGGTCACCGCCGAGCACGAGCGGGAGGCACCCACCGTCGGCCGCCCGAGCCACCAGCGACGCGATCCGCTCGCATGTGGCCTTGATCTCCGGCAGGTAGCGCATCCGCTCGTCGCCCTGCGCCGTCGCCTCCGGCACCGCGGCCTCGACGTCACCCCAGTCCTCGCACCGCCGGCCGAGCTCCGAGATCTGCTCGTCGAGACCCGCGTAGCGAATCGCCGACGGCCCCATGTCGACTCCGCGGCGGCCTGCGCCGAGGTCGAGCCCGGCGCCGATGACGGCCACCGCCTGCTGCGTTTCTTGGCCGTTCACCGCGGCAAGGCTAGCGTTGTCTTCGATGAATCACGTGCCGGTCGAGAAATCGAGCATTCGCGTGCTGATCGCCGACGACGACGCTGGCTTCCTCAAGTCGCTGCAGGAGCTGATCGACCGCCAGCCGGAGTTGCACGTGATCGGCGCGGCCGCCAACGGCCTCGAGGCGATCGAGCTCGCCGAGAAGCTCGCGCCGGACGCGGTCGTGCTCGACCTGCACATGCCGCTGCTGGACGGAGTCACCGCAGCCGCACGCCTGCGGCGAGACCATCCGAACCTCTGCCTGATCGCGCTGACCGGCGACGACGCACCCGCGTTGCACCGCGCGGTTCGCGAGGCCGGCGCCGACGAGGTGCTGCTCAAGGACGAGCTCGTCGGGGGCCTGCTCGACCGGCTGGGTGCGGTGCGGGAGAGAGGCTGATGGCGAGGGCCGGGATCGAACCGGCGACACCACGGTTTTCAGCCGTGTGCTCTACCAACTGAGCTACCTCGCCGCGGGCGCCTAGTCTAGCCACGCCCGGTCCGAAGGAAGGACGTCCGGGCCGGTGTTACCGCGCCGCGAACGTCCTTGTGGCGCCGGACACTAATCGCGAATGGCCTTGCGGGCAAGAAGCGCGGTGCCGCCTTCCGCCGCGAAGTCCGCAAAGTCCGTGAATCCGTGCGCGCCGAGCTCGCGCCGTAGACGTTCCGGCGCGACCCAGATCGGCGTCTCGGGGCCGGCGGAGAAGGACTGCACGAGGTAGCCGCCCGCGGCGGAGACACGCTCCAGCTCGTCGAAGAACGGGATCATGTTCGCGAGCTGGACGAGCTCGAACGAGCCCGCCTCGAATGGCAACCGCTGCGCATCGGCTTGCTGGAAGCTCACACGGCCGGCCAGCTCGGGCGGCGTGTTCCGCCGCGCCTGTTCGATCATGCCGTCGGCGAGATCGACGCCGATGACCTCCGCTTCCGGGAAACGCCGGGCCGCGATGAAGGCGGCGAGCCCGGTGCCGGTCCCGAGGTCGAGCACGCGCTTGGGCGCAACCGGAACAGCATCGAGCGCGACCTCCAGGGCGGCGAACGCCTCGGGTCGCCGCATCGCGTCCCAGCTCGGCGCCAGGCGGTCGAACTGCGCACGGGTCAGCCAGCGGAACGCCCGCCAGAGCCCCGGACGGGCGACCACCGCGTTCGTCGTCACCCGCGCGAGGCGACGGCCGAACTTCCGTTCCAGCTCGGCGAGGTTCACGGCGTGCGCAGGTGGATTCGGACCTCGTCGTTCGCGCCCGAGCCGAAGAGCGCCGCCGCGCTGCCGCCGCTGATCGCGATCGCGATGTTCCCGTACGAGTCCTCGTACAGGATGATGTCTCCGGGGCGCGCGTCCGCGAACGTCCGGGCCGCGGTCGCGTAGAAGCGCTCGAGCGCCAGCTCGAGCTCGACGGTCACGCCGGGGAGCACGCCGACCTCTTCGAGGTGCTGGCGCGCGAGGTTCAGCTGCATGTTCCCGAAGTGGTCGACGTAGAGCACGGTCGCGCGGATGCGGTTCTGGCCGAGCTCCGGGGCGGGGACGTCGAGCCGCACGAGCGCCTGCGCGTCGATCGGCGGGCCGAGGTCGCTGAGCTGTACGCCCAGCGCGAGGTGCGCGGCGGCCGGCGAGAAGAGGTCGCGGCCGTGGAAGGTGCGCGATACCGAGTCCAGCGCGTACTCGGGATTGGCGAGCTCATGCGCTTCCTCCACTCCGCCGAGGCCGTCGGCTGCCGGCAGGAGAAGCCCGTTGTCAGGACCGACCAGCAGGCGACCGTCGCCCGTCCGGAGCGCAAGCGGGCGGCGATGACTGCCAACGCCGGGATCGACAACCGCGAGGTGTACGCCGACCGGCATGTACGGGAGCGTGTTGCTCAGCACCAGCGCGCCCTGCAGCACCTGCTGGGGCGGTACGCCGTGTGTGATGTCGATGATCTCCGTCTCGGGGGCAATGGTCTTGATCACGCCGTGGCAGGTCCCGACGAAATCGTCCTGGAGCCCGAAGTCCGAAAGGAAGGTGATCACCATGGGGCGGGAGCCTACGACGTCCCCGTGGCAGACGCCGCCCGCGAGACGGCTTCGACCAGTCCGTCGAGGTCGTGCGGGCTCGCCTCCGCGACCACCTGTATTCCGGCCAGCTCGGCGGCGCGTGTCGTCTCGGGACCGATCGACACCGCCGGGAGAGTGAGGGCTAGCGCCCCAAAGGCCTCGGCGGCAGAAGCCGAGGCGAGCACCACGAGATCGCCGTCCGGCGGCGGCTCGGGATCAAGCCCGACGGTGCGGTACAGCGAAACGACGTCGGCGCCGAGCTGTTGCGCGAGCAGCGGCCGGGCCCGCTCCGCGCCCGCGAAGAGCACGCGTCCGGGCGGCCTCGGGAACTCGGCGAGTAGCCCCTCTTGCGTCGAGACCCGGGGCACGAGCGCCGGCTCGACGCCCCCTTCGGCTAGCGCGGCCGCCGTTCCCGGGCCGATCGCGGCGACCGCGGGCAGCCTTCCGCCGGCGCGCCGGAGCGCCTCGCGAGCAGCGAACGGGCTCGTCACGACGACCCAGTCGTAGCCGTCGACTTGGAGCACGTCCGGACCGATGGGCTGCAACTCGATCAACGGACAGCGGACGACCTCGAGCCCTAGCGACTCGAGCCGACCTGCGAGTGGCTCGATCTGATCCCGCGCCCGCGTGACGATCACGCGCAGCGGCCTGGAGGCGGGCCCCATCCCTAACCCCCACCCACCCGGGGGCCGCTCACGGTAGCGGTGAAAGGCGCATGTGAGTGTGACTGGTACGTGCCGAAAGTGTCATTTTTGAAGGTGTCATTTCTCGGCGAGCGTCGCGAGCTCGGCGGCCAGCGCCGCAGGGTCCTCGCCCTGGCGCAGCTCGAGCCACGAGCCGTCCTCCGCGGCCACCATGCCCGTCAGGACGCTGCCGTCGTGATGCGCGGCTACCGGGGCCAGGCAACCGCCGCCGATCGCGAAGACGACCGCGCGCTCCGCCTCCACTCGACGGCGCGTCTCGGCATGGTCGACTCGCGAGACGAGCTCCCCCTCCTCGACACGCACCTGCAGCGCAAGTGCGCCCTGGCCGGCCTCCGGGAGCAGCTCCTCCGGCGGAAAGCGCCGACCGATCTCGCGGTCGAGGCCCAGCCGGTCGAGTCCGCATGCCGCGAGGACGACCGCATCGAGCCCGCGCTCGCCGCGCTTCCGCAGCCTCGTGTCGATGTTGCCTCGCAGCGGCTCGATGGAGAGCGTCGGCTCCAGCGCGAGCAGCTGCGCGCGGCGACGCACCGATGCGGTTCCCACCCGCATCCCTGGCTGCAGCACGGCTGCACCGCAGAGGGCGTCGCGGGGGTCCTCACGTGGGAGGTATGCCCCGACCGCCAGCCCGTCGGCGTCCGAAGAGGTCATGTCCTTCGCGGAGTGCACCGCCACGTCGATGCGCCCGTCGAGTAGCGCCTCCTCGAGCTCCTTGACGAACACCCCCCGCGAGCCGATCTCGCCGAAGGGCTTCGTGCGGTCGCGGTCGCCCGCAGTGGTGATCGGCACCAGGGCGATCTCGACGCCCGGCCGACGCAACTGCTCGGCGGCGAGCTCCGCCTGCGTCAGCGCCAGACGCGAGCCGCGCGATCCGACCCTAAGCAGCATCGCGCCGACGGCGAGCGAGCTCGACGAGCTCCGCGACCTCCCGCTGAAGCCGCGCCAGCTTCGCCGCGATGATCGCCACCCACGCGAGCACCCCGACGAACACGACCAGGTACGCGGCCGCGACGTACTTCTCGCCGGAGCTCACGCGAGCAGCTCTCGCAGCTCGCGCAGGCGCGCGTCTAGCCGCTTGCCCGCGAGCTCGACCCGGTACATCGTTGCCGCCAGCAGCAGCAGCCCGGCCAGCGAGACGCAGAAGGTGAAGAACATCGAGCCGGACATCTGCGGGCCGTGCCGCGTGAAGACGGTCGGGTGGATGAAGTCGTTCGCGAGCCGGATCGACAGCCACGAGATCGGGATCAGGACGACGCCGAAGAGCGCGTACACCGCGCACATGTTCGCTCGGGCCGGGCCAGGCTCGACCGAGTAGCGGAGCATGAAGTAGGCCGAGTAGAAGAGGAAGAGCACGAGGAACGTGACGAGCTGATTCGAGCTCCACGTCCACCAGATGCCCCAAGACGCGCGCGCCCAGATCGAGCCGGTGACGAGCGTGAGGGCGCCGAAGATCACGCCCTGGTGGAGCGCCGCGTAGCTTTCGAGGTCGGCCCCCGGAGCGCGCGTGCGCAGGTGGGCCAAGGCCTTCCACGCGCCCCAGCCGAAGCACGCATACGAGGTCAGCGCGATCGGCACGTGGACGTAGAAGATCTTCTGGGTGAGGCCCTGGTCGGCGTCCAGCGGCGCGTAGAAGAAGATGAGCGCGAGGGCCGCGCCGAGCACGACGACGGCACTCCAGGCGAAGGCAGGCAGCGGGATGTAGCGGAGGCGGGCGAACACCGGAAACCGCCGGAATCATCGCAGAAGGCGGCACCTCCGCCGCTACACTCGCCGACGTGGCCGACCTCGGGCGAGCAGCCCTCATCGTCACCTTCGGGCTGGCCCTCTACGCCGTGGTCGCAGGGGGGCTCGCGGCCTACGACGGCCGGCGGCGGCTCCACGAGTCCGCACGAAACGCGCTGGTCGGCGCGTTCGGGGCGACCGCCGTCGCGGCGTTCGCCCTGCTCCACGCCTTCCACGCCCGCGACTTCACCTTCACCTACGTCGCCGACCATTCCGCGCGGAAGCTGCCCTTCCCGTATTCGTGGACTGGCTTCTGGGGCGGCCAGGAGGGGTCACTCCTCCTTTGGCTGTTCGTCCTCACCGGGCTCGGCTCGCTCGCGGTAACGCTCAACCGCGACCTGATTCGCCGCCTGCTGCCGTACACCGTGCCGGTGCTCGGCGGGGTCGCGACCTTCTTCGCCTTCCTGCTCGTCTTCGTCTCGAGCCCGTTCGACGTGCAGGCCGCGCCGCTCGACGGCGCCGGCCTCAATCCGAGCCTGCAGAACCCGTACATGATGATCCACCCGCCGTTGCTCTACCTCGGCTACGTCGGCCTCACGATCCCGTTCGCCTTCGCCGCGGGGGCGCTGCTCTCCGGGCGCTTCGACGAGCGCTGGATCGTCGCCACCCGCCGCTGGACGCTCCTGGCCTGGACGGCGCTCGGGATCGGAATCCTGCTCGGCGCGAAGTGGGCGTACGAGGAGGTCGGCTGGGGCGGCTACTACGCCTGGGACCCGGTCGAGAACGCCGCGCTGATGCCGTGGCTCGCGTCGACCGCATTCCTCCATTCGGTGATGGTGCAGGAGCGGAAGAACATGCTTCGCGTCTGGAACGCGGTGCTCGTCT
>JBIOZO010000217.1:0-4070 GCA_044871215.1 Gaiellaceae bacterium
GTCGAGGTTTTCGCTCCACAGTCGAAAACTACCCGAAGATGACGACAGCCACCGTTGCAGCCCCCGCCCGGGACGTCGAGCAGGTTCTTCGCGAAGGCGGGCTCTCCCGCTTCCACAAGAAGGCGATTCTCGTCACCGGCGCAGCGTGGACGTTCGTTGCGATGGAGATCCTGCTCGTCGGCTTCGTCGCGCCGATCTTCGCCGCGCAATGGGGCCTGAACGGTCGCATGCAGGGCCTCGTGAACAGCGCCGCGCTCGCCGGCTCGCTCTGCGGGTCGCTGGCGCTCGGCCGCCTCGCCGACCGGATCGGGCGGCGGACGATCTTTCAGTACTCGATCCTCTGGTACGCGGTGTTCACCGCGGTGACGGCGCTCTCGTGGGGGCCGTGGTCGGTGATGACGTTCCGATTCCTGGCCGGCCTAGGGCTCGGCGGGATGCTCGTCGTCGACCCGTCGATGCTGACCGAGTACCTGCCGCCGCAGCGGCGCGGGCGGTTGCTCGTCTTCCTCGATTTCTGGTGGCCCGTCGGGCTGCTGCTCGCGACCTTCCTCTCCTGGATCTTCATCGGGCACGACGTGGGCGGCGCCAACAGCTGGCGCTGGCTCTTCCTGGCGGCCTCGTTCCCGGCGCTGCTCGCCTTCGCCGTGCGGCGCTCGCTACCCGAGAGCCCGTACTTCCTCGCGCGCCACGGCCGCAGCGAGGAGGCCGCCGAGGTGCTGACCGAGATCACCGGCAAGCCGGTCGAGCCCGGCGAGCTGACCGCGCCGCCCGAGGAGCCGCGCTCGTCGGTGCGCGAGCTGTGGGCCGAGCGGCTCCGGTCGCGGACGACGACGACCGCCCTCGTCTGGATCGCGCTCAACATCTCCTACTACGGGCTCTTCCTCTGGCTGCCGTTCGTGCTTCAGGCCGAGAAGCAGTTCTCGATCAACGTCTACCTGCTGCTGGCGCTGAGCGCGCTCTCCCAGTTCCCGGGCTACGGGGCCGCGATCTGGCTGGTCGAGCGGATCGGCCGCAAGCCGACACTGGCCATGTTCCTGATCCTCGGCGGGCTCTCCGCCTACGCGTTCGCGGTCGCCGACACCCAGAGCGTGTACGTGACCGCGCTCTTCTTCGTCGGCTTCTTCAACCTCGGCGCCTGGGGCGCCGTCTACCCGTACACCTCCGAGACCTTCCCGACGCGGCTGCGCTCGACCGCCTTCGGCGTGATGGAGGGCGTCGGCAAGGCGGCCGCGATCGCCGGGCCGTACATCTTCGGCAACCTGAACGACGCGACCGGCTCGACGACCTGGTCGCTGACCTTCGTGGCAATCGTGATGGCGGCCGGCGGCGTGGTCGCGGCGATCTTCGGCCGCGAGACCCGCGGCCGCGCCCTCGCCTAGCGCTCGGCGAGCGCCTCGCGGACGGCGACGTCGAACGGCGTCAGCTCGATCGGCACGAGCGTCCGGATCCGGTCGTCGTGGGCGACGGTCTCGTTGCGGAGCCCTTCGATCAGCGGCCGGGCGATGCCGGCCTTGACCGGCGTGACGACGTGGAGCCAGAGCGACGAGAGGTACGGCGTCAGCACGGGCACCTCGACGATGAAGGGCCGCTTGCTGCGCACCACGGCGATCCGCTCCATCATCTCGCGGTAGGTCATCACCTCGGGCCCACCGACATCGAGCTCCTCGCCGAACGCCTCCTCGAGCCCGCAGACGCCGGCGAGGTAGGCGACGACGTCGGCGAGCGCGATCGGCTGGGTGCGTGTCGAGACCCAGCGCGGAGTCACCATCGCCGGCAGCCGGTCGACGAGCGAAACGATCGTCTCGAAGGCCGCGCTGTCGCGGCCGATCACGATCGCCGCGCGCAGGGTCGTCACGGGCACGGAGGTCGAGGCGAGGCGGAGCCCGGTCTCCCGCCGGCTGCGGAGGTGCGCCGAGAGGTCGCGCGAGTCGTCGCCGAGGCCGCCGAGGTAGACCAGCTGCTTCACGCCCGCCCGCTCGGCCGCCTTGGCCGTGGTCTCGGCCGCCTGCAGGTCGCGCTCTTCGAAGTCGGTCGCGCCGAGCGAGTGGACGAGGTAGTACGCCGCCTCCGCTCCCTCGAGCACGCGCGCCACCGAGTCGGCATCGGTCGCGTCGGCCTGCGCCCAGACGACGCCGGGCTCCTCGGCCTGCTCGTGGCGCGAGACGGCCGTGACCTCGTGATCCTGCGCGAGCTCCTGCACGAGCGGCCGCCCGATCGTCCCGGTCGCGCCGAAGACGACGACCTTCATCGCGCCGCCTCCGCGATCAGGCGCCGGAAGTAGCGGCGGCTGATCGCCACGTGCGCGCGGCCCTGCAAGCGGTCGTAGCTCGCCACTCGTGGAAAGTAGCCGCGAATCGTCGAGCGCAGCGCGTCGGCGGTCTGCTCGAAGGCCAGGTCGCCGGCCGCCCGCCGCGCGAGCAGCCCGCCCGCGATCGGGTAGCTGCAGAACGCGCGGGATTCGCTCGCCTCGAGGATGGGGCGGTCGAAGCGCAGCAGCACCGGCCCGCCGAGGAGTCGCAGCTCGAGTGAGCCGTCGAGCTCACGCGGGCGGACGAGCGAGCCGGTCAGGCGGCGAACCTCGCGCCAGTAGGAGCGCCCGAGTCGCTCCGCGCCGTCCGTCGAGAACTCGACCACGGGCCCCGAGAGCGCGATGCGCTGCTCCGACTCGATCGCGCCGTCCGGAGTCTGCCGGTGCCATGCCTGCCAACCCTCCATCGGGGCAGCGTAGGGATACCGGGCCGAGAGGGACGGCAACTCCAGGCCAGCGACTAGCCTAGGGCGAAGGGAAAGGAGATCAATGAGCACTCTCGACCACAACGCACGCAAGTTTCTCGAACAGCCCTACGTCGGCACGGTGACGACGCTGCGGCAGGACGGCTCGCCGCACTCGACGATCGTCTGGGTCGACGTGGACGAGGACGGCCTCAGCTTCAACACGGCGGCCGGACGGGCGAAGCCGCGGCACCTGGAGCGCGATCCGCGGGTCTCGCTGCTCGTGGTCGACCCGGAGGACACGTACAAGTGGGTCTCGATCAGCGGCACCGCTGAGCTGACGACCGACGGCGCCGACGACCAGATCGACCGGCTTGCGAAGAAGTACCTCGGCCAGGACGAGTACCCGTGGCGCAAGCCCGAGGAGCAGCGCCTGAAGGTGCGTATTCGACCCGAGCACGTCGACTCGTACGGCTTCGACGACTAGTTGATCACGCTCTGCGACGTCGGCCCGCGCGACGGTCTCCAGAACGAGGCCGAGGCGCTGGAGCCGACGACGCGGGCGGAGCTCGTCAACCGTCTAGCCGCGGCGGGGCTAATGCGGATCGAGGCGGTCAGCTTCGTGCGCGACGACCGCGTGCCGCAGATGGCCGGCGCCGAGGAGGTGGTCGAGGGGATCGAGCGCCGTGACGGCGTCGAATACTCCGGCCTCGTCCTGAACGAGCGGGGCCACGAGCGGTTCGCGGCCACCAGCCTCGACCGGCTGAACGTGACTCTCGGCGCGACCGAGGAGTTCAACCGGCGCAACGGCAACGCCTCGCTCGACGAGGCGGTCGCGCGCGTGGAGGCGATCCTCGCGGCCGCCGAGGTGCCGGCGACGGTCACGCTCAGCGTCGCGTTCGGCTGCCCGTTCGAGGGCCGCGTCGACCCAGGGCGCGTGGCGGAGCTCGCCGGGCGCTTCGACGGCGCCGAAGTCGTCCTCGCGGACACGATCGGGGTGGCCGCGCCACGCGAAGTGCGGGCGCTTCTGGAGCGGACGGGCGCGGCCGGCTTCCACGGGCACAACACGCGTAACACCGGCTACGCCTGCGCGCTGGCCGCGGTCGAGGCGGGCGCGACGGTGCTCGACGCGTCGGTGGGCGGGCTCGGCGGGTGCCCGTACGCGCCGCGCGCGAGCGGCAACGTCGCCACCGAGGACCTCGCGTACCTGCTCGAGCACGAAGGCGTCGACACCGGCGTCGACCTCGATGCACTGATCGGTATCTCGACCTGGCTGGAGGGGATCTTCGGGCGGAAGCTCGAGGGCCAGCTCTACCGGGCCGGAGCCTGGCCCGCCTGAGTGGCGAACTCGGCGAGAG
>JBIOZO010000218.1:0-4719 GCA_044871215.1 Gaiellaceae bacterium
CCGCCGCGAGACCGTCCAGGCCGTCGAGGAAGTTGACCATGTTCATGATCGCCACGATCCAGGCGATCGTGAGCGGGATCCCCACCCACTCGGGCAGCGCGTGCACGCCGAGGATCGGGAAGGTGAAGCGGTGCACCCAGATCCCGAAGCCGGTCGGGATCGCGGCGGCGGCGATCTGGCCGCCGAGCTTCTCCCACCAGACGAGCCCGCGGAAGTCGTCGATCGCCCCGACCGTGGTCGCGACGGCCATCCCGAGCAGCAGTCCCTTCGTCTCGCGGTCGAGTGGCAGGAAGGCGAGGGCCGGGACGAAGATCCCGAAGAAGAGCGCGAGCCCGCCGAGCCTGGGCACGGAGCCGCGGTTCACGCGCCGCGCGCCGGGCCGGTCGACGACTCCGAGCATGCGCGCCATCCCGCCGACCGCCGGCGTCAGGAGCACGACGATCACGAGCGCCAGCACCGCCCCGTAGAAGACCTCGAGGTGGTCGGTGAGCGTCTGCCAGACCACGATCTACTTGGTGCCGTAGAGGCGGTCGCCCGCGTCCCCGAGGCCCGGCACGATGTAACCCTTCTCGTTCAGGGCGCGGTCGACCGCGGCAGTGACGATGCGCACGTCCGGGTGTTCGCCCTGCAGATGCTCGATCCCTTCGGGGGCGGCGACCAGGCAGACGAGCGTCACCGAGCGAGCGCCCGCGTCCTTGACGGCCTTCACCGCCGCGGCGCTCGACCGGCCGGTCGCGAGCATCGGGTCGAGCACGATCGCGTCGCGCTCGCCGTCGCCGAGCTCGGGCAGCTTCACGTAGTACTCGACCGGCTGCAGCGTCTCCTCGTCGCGGTAGAGGCCGATGAACCCGACCCGCGCGCTCGAGACCAGCGAGAGCACGCCGTCCAGCATCCCGAGGCCGGCGCGGAGCACCGGACACACCGCAACCTTCTTGCCGGCGATCCGCTGCACTTCCGTCCGCTCGAGCGGCGTCTCGATCTCGTCCGTCTCGGTCGGGAAGTCCTTCGTCGCCTCGTAGGTCAGTAGCAACGTCAGCTCGTTGGCGAGCTTGCGGAAGTGGACGGTGGGCGTGTCCTTGTCGCGCAGGTACGAGAGCTTGTGCTGGACGAGCGGGTGCGTCACAACCGTGACGCCCGTCAGCGTCTCGGTCATGCCACGTACGTGGTGTAGCCCCGGAAGCCCGGGTAGAGCGGGTTCTTCTCGCAGAGCGCCGCGCTCCGCGCAGCGAGCGCGCCGAGGTCCGCGTCGTCCCCGAGGGCGCCGCAGATGATCGATCCAACCTCGCGGAAGTCGTCCTCGTCGAAGCCCCGCATCGTCGCCGCCGGCGTGCCCACACGGATCCCGGAGGCGACCGTCGGGGGCCGCTCGTCAAACGGCACGGTGTTCCGGTTGACGGTCAGCTTGACCTCGTCGAGCCGCTCCTCGGCGTCTTTGCCGGTCCACTCGGTCGAGCGGAGGTCGACCTGCAGCAGGTGCGTGTCGGTGCCGCCGGTCAGGACGTCGAGGCCACCGTCCTGCAGCGACTCCGCCAGGGTGTCGGCGTTCGCGCGCACCTGGGTCTGGTACTCGCGGAATGCCTCGGTGGCGGCGATCCGGAAGCAGGTCGCCTTGGCCGCGATCGTGTGCACGAGCGGCCCGCCTTGCATCCCCGGGAAGACCGCGCGGTCGACCGCCTGCGCGTGCTCCTCGGTGCAGAGCACGAAGCCGGCGCGGGGCCCCGCGAGCGTCTTGTGCGTGGTCGAGGTGACGAAGTGGCAGTCCTTCACCGGGTTCGGGTGCAGCCCGGCGGCGACGAGACCGGCAAAGTGCGCCATGTCGCAGAGCAGCAAGGCGCCGACCTCGTCGGCGATCGCGCGGAACCGGTCGGTCTCGACCGTGCGCGGGTAGGCCGAGCCGCCGCAGACGATCAGCTTCGGCTTGTGCTGCTTGGCCAGCGCCAGCACCTCGTCGTAGTCGACCATGTTCGTCTCGCGCGAGACGCCGTAGTGGGCGATCGTGTAGAGGCGACCGCTGAAGTTGACCTTCAGGCCGTGCGTGAGGTGGCCGCCGTGCGCCAGCTCCAGCGAGAGGATCGTGTCGCCGGGCTGCAGAACGGCCAGGTAGACCGCCATGTTGGTCTGCGCGCCCGCGTGCGGCTGGACGTTCGCGTGCTCCGCGCCGAACAGCTCCTTGGCGCGGTCGATCGCGGTCTGCTCGATCTCGTCCACGACCTCGCAGCCGCCGTAGTACCGCCGGCCCGGGTAGCCCTCCGCGTACTTGTTGGTCGGCACCGACCCGACAGCCTCGAAGACCGCGGGCCAGGTGAAGTTCTCGGAGGCGATCAGCTCGATCTGTCCGCGCTGGCGCTCCAGCTCCTTGCCGAGCAGCTCCGCGATCTGCGGGTCGATCTCGGCCAGGCCGGCGGTGCGGAGGTGCTGAACCGTTTCCTGTGCGATCGCCACTGTCCTGGATGGTACTGCGGTCATCTGCCGAAGGCGGCCCGGGCCGCCTCCAAGGCCTGCCCGGCCGGCACCGCGCCTTCGCGCAGCACCCGGGGTTCGGCGCGGGTGAGGTCGAGGACGGTGGAGGGCGTTCCCGGCAGCTCGCCGCCGTCGACAAGCGCGCCCACGCCGGCTCGGATCTCGGACGGAAGGTCCTCGAGCGTCCGGGTCTCGCGGCCGCCGTGCAGGTTGGCGCTCGTCGCGACGACCGGGCCGACCTCCGCGAGCACCTTCGCCGTCGCGTCGGGTAGTTGCGGGATGCGCACGCCGATCGTGGCCGGCGACGACCCGGTCAGCCAGCGGAACCGCTCGGCTGGATTCGGCAAGACCACCGTGTACGGCCCCGGCAGCAACGCGCGCGGCAGCTCGGGAACGAGCTCGAGCAGGGTCTCCGCGTCCGCAGCCAGCAGCGCGAGCGGCTGCTCCGCCGGCCGCTGTTTCAGTCGGTAGATCTCCCGGGCGACCGCTTCGCTGTTGGGATCGCCGCAGAGGCCGTAGACCGTGTCGCTGGGCAGCACCACCGGCTGCCCGTTGCGAATCGCCTCGACGGCCTGCTCGATCAGGCCGGCGCCCCGACCCCGAGAAACGAGAGCACCGCGTCGCTGAACCGGTCGGGTGCCTCGACGAACGTCATGTGGCCGACACCCGGCAGCACGACCACCTCCGCGTCCGGGATCCCCTGGCCGAGCTCTGCGCTGCAGACCGGCCCGGTGATGAAGTCCTGCTCGCCGGTGAGCACGAGCGTCGGCATCGCCAGCTTCGGGAGCAGTGGGCGGATGTCGAAGTGCTCGAAGATCTCCTTCTCCCAGAGCCGCGTCGCTTCGACGCACAGCGCGTCCTCGGCGAGCGAGGCGACGTGCCGCCGCTCGCGCTCGCCGTAGTCGGCGTAGTAGAGCGGCATCATCCGGCGGGAGAGATCCATCAGCTCGGCACCGTCCTGAAAGTCGCCCTGCTCCTCGGCCTGAAGTGCAGCCACTGCGTCCTCGTACCAGGGCTGGTCGCGACGGGCTTCGACGCCCTGCTGCATCGCCGCCGCCTGCTCGGGCCCGTGCCGCGGCAGCGTGTTCGCGAGGATCAGGCGCTCGACGCGCTCGGGATGGCCCGCCGCGTACTCGATCGCGGCGACGCCCCCGTGCGAGTGGCCGAGCAGCAGGAGCCGCTCGAGGCCGAGGTGGTCACGCAGCTCCTCCACGTCCGACGCGTAGTCGGCATTCGTGTAGCCGCCCGGGTCGGGTGCCTCGTCGGAGCCGCCGGTGCCGCGCGGATTGAGCAGCACGAGCTCGAGGTGCTCGTCGAGGCCGCCGAGGTTCGAGAGGTAGAGCGACGAGAAGCCGGGGCCGCCGGGGTGGCAGACGAGCGTCGGCCCGCTGCCCCTGCGCTCGTAGGTCAGCGTCCTGCCGTCCTTCGTCGTCAGCCGTTCCATCTGCCCTCGGCCACGCGGTCCCTCCCGGCGAGATCCGGCGTGATCGTAACCTCGTCGAAGCCGAGCTCCGTGAGCAGCCGCTCCACCCGGTCGCCCGCCCCGGCCGCGGTCTCGAGCACGAGCCAGCCGCCCGGCCGCAAGGCGTCGCGGGCCGCGCCGGCGAGCCGTTCGGTCGCGCCCGAGGCGACGAGCGCGACGTGCGGCTCCCAGTCGCGCACCTCCGGCTGCAGCGTCGGCAGCTCGTCCGGCTCCACGTACGGCGGGTTCGAGACGACGAGGTCGAAGTCGTGCTCGCCGAGGCCGCTCGTGAGGTCGTGCTCGACGAGCCGCACGCGGCCGTTGATCCCGGTCAGGTCGAGGTTCTCGCGCGCGAGCGCGAGCGCGTCGGTGGAGACGTCCATCGCGGTCACCTGCGCGGCCGGCACCTCGTCGGCGATCGCCAGGGCGATCGCGCCCGTACCGGTGCCGACGTCGAGCACCCGCGGCTCGTCGAGCCCGCGGATGTGCTCGAGCGCGCGCTCGACGACGACCTCGGTCTCCGGCCGCGGGATCAACGCGCGCCGGTCGGACTTCAGCGTCAGGCGGCGGAAGCCCCACTCGCCGAGGATGTAGGCGAGGGGCTCACGCTTCTCGCGGCGTACAAGGTTGGCATCGAAGGCGCTCACCTGCTCGCCGCTCATCTCCCGGTCGCGCTCGGCGTAGAGCAGGGCGCGGGCGCAGTCGTCGCAGGCCTTGGCCAGCAGCAGCTCCGACTCGAGCCGGGCCGACTCCACGCCGGCCTCGGCGAGCCGCGAAGTCGCCCGGGCGAGCGCGTC
>JBIOZO010000219.1:0-17272 GCA_044871215.1 Gaiellaceae bacterium
AGCTGTGGGGCTTGAGCTTCATGATCGGCCAGTTCGCGCACGCGCTCACCGACACGGGCGACACGGTCGGGACGATGCTCCTCTTCCCATGGACCTTCCACTTCCACCTGGATGCGTGGGCGTACGCAGGCCAGACCGGGCGGAACACGGACGCGGCCGCCTACTTCAGTGGCCTCGGCTGCATGTGGGACCTGGTCTGGATCGTCTACGGCCTCTACTCGTGGCGCGTGCTCACGAGTGCGTACTTCGACGAGGTGATCTATCGGGCCGACCGCTTCTGGCCCTGGCTCAACCGGACAATCCCCCGCGGCGCGTTGCTGACGCTCTACCGGGCGGCGTTCTTCTACGGGACGTCGCGCTGGATCGCGTGGACGATCTGGGCGCATGTGATCCACCACTACCCGTACGACCTCAGCTGGGGCGGGCCGCACTGGGTACCCGCGGCGCATCCCTAACGGGCGGCGACGGCGACGATCGCGTAGGTCGCTGCGAAACCGGCGAGCGTGAGCGCGATCCGCAGCGGCGAGGTTCGGGCGTGGGCGGCGGGTAGCAGGTCCGAGGAGCCGACGTAGAGGAAGAAGCCTGCGTAGACAGCCAGCAGGTACGAGAGGTTCTGCGACGAGACGCTCACGATCGTGCCGACGACCGCGCCGAAGAACGGCGCTGCCGCGTCGGCCGCGAGCCAGCGCAGCGCGTGCTGGCGCGTGCCCTGCTGGCGGAGGACGAAGGTGACCGTGTTCAGCCCGTCCGCGAAGTCGTGGCTGATCACGGCGAGAAAGACGAGCACGCCGGTCGTGTTGTTGACGCCGAACGCGAGCCCGATGCCGAGGCCGTCGACGAAGCTGTGCACCGACAGCGCCGCCGCGCCGAACGCGCCGACGCGGTGATGCGCGCGGGCCTCGTCGGGATCGTCCCGGTGGTGCAGCACGAGCGCCCGCTGGAAGAAGAAGAAGGCCAGGAAGCCCGCCGCGACGAGCGTGGTGACGGTGCGCGAGTTGTCGATCCCGTCGATCGCCTCGGGCAGGAGCTCGAAGAGCGCGACCGCGACCACGACACCGCCGCTCAGCGCCAGCACGGTCTCGAGGTGATCTCGCAGCCGTAGCGCGGTGAGGCCGCCGATCAGCGTCGAGACCACCGTGAGCAGCGAGAGCGGGATCGCGATCCAGCTCACGCGCACTTACCGCAGACGCCGTAGAGGTCGGCCTCGTGGTGCTGAACCACGAAACCGTGGCGCTTGCGAACCTCGGTCACCGGCGGCGCGGCGCAGAGCTCGGTCTCCTCGACCGCCCCGCACGAGACGCAGACGAGGTGGTGGTGATGTCCGGGCTCGCAGGCGATGAAGCGGCCGCGGTCGAGCCGGCGCACGCGGCCGTCGGCCTCGAGCAGGGCGAGCGTCCGGTACACGGTCGCCAGCCCGACCGGCCCGCCCGACTCGCGCGTGGCAATCCACAAATCCTCGGCGGTGAAGGCGTGTTGCTGAGCCGAGACGAGCTCGGTCAGCAGGGCCCGCTGGCGGGTGTTCCTCACGCCGTGGACTCTATCTGAAAACGCTTCTCATTCTCAATTAGGTGGATCGCTTCGGCATTCCGCTGCCTGTGCAACCATCTCCCGATGCACAGGCGGCTGCTTCTCGGCGTGCTCGCCGCCCTGGCTGCGGCCACGCTCGCCCCCACCGCGCTCGGTGGGGTCGCCGAGATCCGCGACGCCCAGGGCCACCTGACCACGGACGCGGCCGCGGTGGGCACGTTCGCCTCGGCCCAGGACGGCGGCTGGGCGCTGCGCTTCAACTCGGCCACGCGCACCCCTCGCGGCGTGTCGCTGACCGGCGTCTCGCTCGCCGGCGGGCTCGTCTACGCCGAGCGCGTCTACGTCCCGGCGCACGGCCTGCGGGGCGCGCGCGTCGTCGGGCTCACCGTGAACGGCAAGCCGGCGGCGGCCACGCCGAACTCGCTCGTGCCGCTCGGCTCGGCGAGCTACCTCGTCGTCCTGCAGGAAGCGGTCGTGCCTGGGGAGGGCAGCGGCATCGTCGGCCTGCGCCTGGTAGCCGGAGACTCGTCGCTCGGCCTCGACCCGGGCTCTCAGGTGCTCGTCGGGCTCGCCCGCGCGGCCTTGCCCGCGACGCACCGTGTCCACCACGCGGCGCGGCTGTCCTGGCTTGCCCTCGGCGTGAGCGGCCACGGCGTGGACACCGGGCTCGACGACCTTGCCCTCCCTGCCGCGCAGCTGCTCGGCGTGCCGAGCGGCGGCTCAACCGGCGCGCAGGCCGTTCGGATCGCCATGCAGTACCTCGGCGTCCCGTACGTCTGGGGTGGCGCCGACCCTCTCACCGGCTTCGACTGCTCGGGGCTCGTGATGTACGTGTACGCGCAGCTCGGCATCCAGCTCACGCACTACACGGGCTCGCAGTTCTACGAGGGAACCCGCGTCCCGCCGTGGGCGCTCAAGCCCGGCGACCTCGTCTTCTTCGAGCCGAGCTCGCGGGGCCCCCAGCACGAGGGGATGTACATCGGCGGCGGGCGGTTCATCCAGGCGCCCCACACCGGCGACGTGGTCAAGATCTCGTCGCTCTCGGAGCCCGGCTACGCCTTCGGGTTCGTGGGCGCGGTCCGCCCCTTCGGAGCCTGAACGACCGGAAGCGCTGCTCGCCGGAGGGGCGGTGACGCGCAGATAGGGGCGATTTGCGGCAGGTAGTACGCCGAGCAGTCGGCTGTGCCACCATGAGCGAATGCGCGCCCGGACGTTCCTGTTCCTGACGCTGCCGGCCCTCTTCCTCGTCGAGACGACGGCTCACACAGCCCTGACGCAGGCGTTCGACCCGGCGAACGAGCGCCACGCGCTTAGCTCGCAGCTCGTGGCGAGCTACGGCCCACAGCTCGTCGCCGTGCTGGTGATCCTCGCGGGCGCGGTCCTCGGCCGGCACGCGCTCGCCTTCCGAGCCGAAGGCAGGCAGCCGCTGCCGCGTTGGCGGCTCGCCGCACTACCGATGGTCGGATTCCTCGCGCAGGAGCACCTCGAACGGATCGTGCAGGACGACCAGGTCGGCTGGCTGACCACGCTCGAGCCCGTCGTGCTGATCGGCGTCGGCCTGCAGTTGCCCTGCGGCCTGCTTGCGGTCTGGCTCGTCCGCACCCTGCTCCGCGCCGCCGAGCGGCTCGGCTGCACGCTTACCCGGCGCGGCTCGCACGGCCAAAACCAGCCCGAGGGGCTCGCCGCTTCCGCTTTGCCGTCGCTGCGCCTCTCCGCCCTGGCTTCACGGCACGCCGGGCGCGCTCCTCCCTCCCCCGCCTGACGGGGCGGCCACCCAAGGTGGCCGCCAACACGGCGGAACGAAGGAGGACCTCGTGGCACAACCGACCGAAACCCCGGTCTCCCGCTCGGACGTCGACGCCCTCGCGGCGGCGCTGGCCGAGCGGCTGCACCTGAACGGCGACTCGCCCTGGATGAACACGGCCGAGGCGGCGAAGTACATGCGCGTCTCGGTGCGCTGGCTGCGTCAGCACCTGAAGCAGGTGCCGCACAGCAAGGTCGCGGGCCGGCTGTTCTTCAGCCGTACCGAGCTCGACGCCTGGCTCGCCGAGAAGCGCCGGACCTAGTCGCCGAGCTGGCGAACCTCGCGCTCATTCGAGCTCGACGCCCTCGTGCGAGAGCTCCAGCGTCTCGATCGCGGCTTCGTTGCCGAGGCCTCGCAAATTCGGGCCAGCCCACTTGCTCGGCCAGGCGCGCCGGACGTTCCAGCGGGCGACCGCGTTTCGCTGCTCGTCGAGCAGCACGATCGAGACGTCGCGTCGCGAGAGCTGGCCCTGGAGGAGCTCGTTCCACCATCCGAAGAACGCCGGGTCTCCTGCGAATCCGCGCCGCAGCACGACCGGGTCCCACTCGACGCGCCCGGGGAGCAATCGGGCCGCCGAGGTGCGGTCGGTGCCCTCGCGGTACGCGACAGCCGCGATCCGCCCCTCGGGAATCTGCACCTCGCTGAAGCCGGCGACTTCGAGGCCGTCGATCTCGACGCGGAAGTTGAAGTTCAGATACGGGTCGTCACGACGCTGCGGCATCGCTTGGCACCTCCAAATAGGGAAAGTCGCGGTAGGCGGCGAGGTCGTGCCGAACGGTTCGCGAACCGCGGGCGCCCTCGTCGGTCCGCCAGGTGACGCGGGCCTCGACCGTCGTGTGCTCCTCACGCGCGAAGAGCAGGGCGGCGCGGTCGAGGAAGATCCGGACCCGCCGCCGCGGACCGAGCAGCTCGAGCCGCCTGAAGATCTGCAGGCGGTCGATCCGCTTCTCGCCGCCGAGTCCGTGCAGCGGCTCGGCGAACCGGACGCGCACCGCGTGGGCCGGCCTGCCCCCGATGTTCTCGAGCACAAGGAAGAACAGGCCATCCTCGAACTCGAGGTCGAGGATCACGTCTGCCTCGCGGCTGAGGCGGCGGTGCTCCGCGGCGGCTCCGGTCACGCGCCGAGTCTCCTCGCTCAGGCGGAGGCGCGCAAGAGGCCGCCGGCCTTCTCGGCGACCATCACGGTCGGCGAGTTCCGGTGGCCGCGGTACTTCCGCGCGGCAGACGAAGGGCCCCGTCGCCGGGGCCCTTCGTCGCCACAGGTCGTCTAGTGCAGGCGGATCCGCCAGGCGCCGCGACCGTGAGTCGCCGCCCAGAGCAGGCGGTCGCCGTTCTTGCCGGCCGCGAGCGTCAGGCCCGAGACGGCGGCGCTCGGCAATCCGCCTCCTGCCAGCACCCACGTCTGCGTCCCGGCGACGAGTCGGAGCACGGTGAAGTCCGTGGAGACGTACACGTCGCCCGTGGAGGCGTCGAGCACCGCGTCGTTCACCGGCTGGTCGCCGATGTCGTATGAGATGTCGGTCCACGTCGCGGTGTTGCTCGTCGGGTCGAACACGACGTCGAACACGTGACCCGTCAGCGGCTGCGTGTTCGCGTCGTAGCCCGAGAACGTAACGATCGCGTGATTCGCGTTCGTCGGGTCGGCGGAGATCGACGACACCGCCCGGCCCGGCTGCAGGGACGTGTCGAGCCGCGTGAACGTGGCGGTCGCCGGGTCTGCAGCGTTGACTGTTTTCGAGATCAGCACGCGGCCGTTGCCGGTGCCTGCCCACATCGTGCCACCGTCGGTGGCACGCGACAGCGCCGAGATTGTGCTGCCGCTCTTCGACGCCCCGAAGGCTGAGCCCGTCAGCGTCGACGCGCCGAGCCTCTTGTAGTCCGCGGCGGTGCCACACGCACCCGTGTACAGGAGGTCACTCGGCAGCTCACCGACCGCCGTGTTGCAGTGCTGCTCGAGGAACGAGCGGTCGCCGCCAGCGTTCGTCGTGCGCCAGACGCTCTGTGCACCGATGAAGAGGGTCTTCGTCTGCACCGTGTCAGCGAGGACCGGCGCGCAGAAACGAGTGCCCTCGGGCGGGTTGAGGAACCAGAGGTCGCCGATCCAAAGCCACGTCGTCGGATCGGCGTCGTTGTAGTTCACGTCGATGATGCCGTTCGTGTAGGTGTGGAAGCGGAGGTGCGGATCGACGGCGTCGAAGCCACTGTCGCAGCCGTCACCCGTCAGCGGCAGGTACCACTGCGTCGAGCCGGTGTACGACAGCGTTCCGTTGTCCTGCGTTCCCGACATCGCCGTGTTCTCGGGCGAGTACGGGCTGACGGAGATGCTGTACATCTGCAACGTCCCGAGGCCCGCGTTCATGACCTCGAGCTTCTCCGGGATGCGGCTCAGCCACTGCTTGCACTCCGTGATGAACGCCGGGTTGATGTCGGCGAGGCCGCGAGCCGGGTCGTCGCACTGGCTGGATGCATCCGCCCACTTGCCGTTCGTCCGGATCACGCCGCCGTCCGAGCCGACGAAGAACTTGTCCGGATTGCCCGGCACGAACGCGAGCGCGTGCTGGTCCGGGTGCATCGACTCGCCGCCGACGTCCCCGGTCATGTCGTTCCACGTTGCGCCCGCGTCTGTCGACATGAGCACGGCACGGCCGTTCGAGCGCATGCCGACGACCGGCGCAACCTGGTGGACGTACGGCTTGAGTTCCTCGTAGTGCATCAGCCCGGCGACCACGACCGTGTTCGGCCGGTCGGGGGGCGACAGGATGGACATGTCGTACGAGCACTGCCCACCGAACGCCGAGACGCAGTAGTTGTAGACCCCGAACCCGGGCGTGCCGTCGACCGAGTTCGAGAGCCGGGTCCAGGCCGCGTTGTTGTTCAGGATCATCGTCGCCGCCGGCTGGCTCGCGTCGTCGACCCGGTACACCTGCGCCCCCTGGCCGCCGCCGTTCGCGTCGCCGAGGTAGATGCGCGTCTTGCCGTTCGGCAGCGCCACCGCGGAGAACGTGAAGCGGCTTCGGTTCTCCTGGAAGATCGGCTGCCAGGTGCCGAGCGCGCCGCCCGCCGTCGACCGGAGCAGGCCGCCCGTCGGGCTGTTCGCCAGCGTTGCGTAGACGACGTTCGAGTTGTTCGGGTCGAACTTGACCTCGTTGATCGAGCCCGCGAGCGTGGGCGCCGCCGTGAAGGTCGCGCCGCCGTCGGTTGAGGCGTACACGCCGACCGCCGGAGACTGCGACGCGACGGTTCCCGTGCTGGTGGAGTTCGAGCCCTCACCCCGGGTGCCCGAGCGGGTCCCGATCAGGATGTGGTTCGCGTTGCCCGGCTCGATCGCGACCCAGGCGATCGAGCGGAGGTTCGAGACGGCGAACGACCCCGGCACGAGGCTCCAGTGCGCGCCGTCGTCCGTGGTCTTGTAGAGGCCGAGCCCGGCCTCGCTGTCGCCGCTGTTGTTCGCCTCGCCCGTGCCGACGTAGACCGTCTTGCCCGTCGGGTCATTGGGGTCGACGGCGATCGAGCCGATCGCGTTCGTCGGGATCCCCGCCGAGATCTGCTTCCAGGTGGGCGTCGGCGCGAGCGCGTTCTTCGACCGCCACACGCCGCCGCCGGCCGCGGAGACGTAGAGCGTGCACTCCTGCGGCTTGCACTTCGGGTCGATCGTCAGCGCCGTCACCCGGCCGGACCACTGCGTCGGCTTGATGAACGACTGCGTTCCGAGCCGGTCGACGTCGAGCGTGTCAGGCCCGAGGAAGTCCCACTTCGGCGCGATGCCGGCCGCGCTGCGGCCCTGCGCCGCGGCGTTGGCCGCGATCGCACCTTGAATCTGGTCGATCGAGATGCTGTCGGCGGGGTACGCACGGTCGCGGTAGGCCTCTGCCGCAGCTCCCTCGGACTCTTCGTTGTCGCCCCGTCCAGCGCCTTCGAGCGCGGCCAGGTGCTGCGAGGCATGTGGTGCCGGGGCCGCCGTGCCCCCGGACCCGCGCGCAAGCAGCGCCGCCAAGGCGACGGCCAGGCCCACGATTGCCAGAACAGCCGTTACGCGCCGTGAAACCATCAAATCCCCCTTGTCCCGCCGGTCACGGTCTAGTTGCGAGTCCTATATCTCTCAGCCGAGTACCGAAGTCAAGGCCTACAGCTCGAGGCCGAGCACGTCGAGCACCCGCCCCCACTCCGTCACGCCGCTGTCGCGGACGTACCCGGCGCCCATGTGCTCGTAGAAGCCGTGCGCGTTCGGCTCGGCCTCCCACTCGAGCCGCCGCGCCCCGCGCTCGCGCGCCTCCGCTGCGACGTGATCGAAGAGCAGCCGCCCGACGCCGCGCCCGATCCAGGCGGGCTCGACCCAGAGATCCTCGAGCCAGCCAACCTCGCCGTGTGGGATCAGGGCGGCCCAGCCCACGGGGCGGCCGTCCGCCTCGGCGACGAAGAGCAGGCGCTTGCGAAGGCTCTCGGGCTCGAAGTCGCCGCCGAGCGCCCACTCCTCGACCAGGCTGCGGTCGTAACCCCAGTGGGCCTTCGCGTCGATCGCGATCTCGCGCAGCCGCTCGAAGTCGGCCTCGGTTCCCTCACGGATGCGAATGCGGAAAGGCTACGGCCTTGAGCTTCATGATCCTCGCGTAGGAACGCTCGAGCCCGGCGCGGCCGACCCGCCCCGCCTGGGCGGCCCGCAGCAGCGAGGCGAAAACGTCGCGGGTGGCGACCTCACCGCCGGTGAGCAGGATCAGGTCGGTCCCGGCTCTCGCCGCGGCAAGCGCGAGCCCGTTGGGCGCGATGCCGCGCGCATGCGCAGCGCCGTCGAGCGAGTCGGTGATGCTGACGCCCTGGTAGCCGAGCTCGGTGCGCAGGAGCTTGGTCGCGATCAGGCGGGACCAGCCGGCGGCATTCGTCCGGTCGTACGCGTCGTAGATCGCGTTCGAGAGCATCACGAGCGGGACTCGCGTGCCCCGATACGGGAGGAGGCCCGGCGCGAGCCTGGCGCGGGACGCGGTGATGCGGACGACATCGCGGTCGGTGTTCTCGGTGGCGAAGCCGAGGCCCGGAAAATGCTTCATCGTCGCGAGCGCGTGCGCGTCGACCAGCCCGAGCGCGAAGGCACCCGCCAGGCGGGCCGTGGTCTTGCCGTCGAACGACCAGGTCCTGCCCTGCCGGTAGACCTCGGACGACGTCGAGGCCGGCACGTCCGCGACCGGCGCGAAGTCGGTGTTCACGCCCACGCCGAGCAGCGCGGCGCCAGTCCTGCGCCCGTCCGCGCGCGCGTCCGCTGCCGAGCGGACGCGACCGGGTGAACGGGTCGGCGGCAGCCACGGGATCGTCTTCACCGAGCCGCCTTCCTGGTCGACGGCGATCAACAGAGGCGGCTGCCCGCCGCCGGCCGCAGCTCGCTGCAGGGCGGCCGCGGTCGCGCGCAGCCGGGCGGACGACGAGAAGTTGAAGCGGTGCACGATCACGCCGCCGATCTCGCCGCGTCGCGCGCGCGTGAGCAGCGAGGCAGACGGCGTCGTGCCGCTCATCGAGACGACCAGCTTCTGGCCGACCAGCTGAAAGAGCGTCGGGGCGGATGCCGGCGACGCAGGGCTCGCGGGCACCACGAGCGCCGCCACTGCGAGGCAGAGAAACACGAAAGGCGCCGTCGCCTTTCGATTGGAACGGAAGATGAATCCCCCTTGTCCGGTCAGGCCGCTAGAGAGCGCTTTGGCCCGCAAGCCTGCCAAAAACGTCAAGCGGCTCTCTGGGAAACCAGGGCCGGCACCGCCAAACCATGACCAACGCACGCGTACCTTGCCGACTGGACAGGCTTCAACCGGAGGCGAGCATTTCGTAACGTAGGGACTCAGTTGCGGCCCTCGGAACTCCGTGTCGGATAGAACGCCTCACTTAGCTCTCGACGAAGAGAAACTCGAGATGCTTCAGCGCTGGGGTGAGGGCCTGAGACGCGACCGGCGCGAAGAGGTCGCTGCGGCCGGGCGAGCCATCCTGATGCTCGTTGAAGAGGTCGAACGACTACACGTCGAGCTCTGGAACGCGACGCGACTTTTTCCACAGGAGCAGCCCAGCGGCGAAGAGCTAGCCCCGGACGATGAGCCCGCTTCTCCCGCACAGGCTCTATCCGAGCGACTGAAGCAGGGCGCCCGACACGTTGAGCAACGTCGCAGCGATTAACAGCTTGTGGAAAACGCCAAAGACGGCACCGGGCTGGCGTCTTCGCACGGGCCTTTGAAAGTGGAGCTAGCCGGACTCGAACCGGCGACCTCCTGGGTGCGATCCAGGCGCTCTCCCAACTGAGCTATAGCCCCGGGCGGGGGCACAGTGTAGCCGCCTCGATTGCGGCGGACCTCCTCCGCTAGCTCGCCGGGGAGACGACGCGCTTCGGCCCCAGCGGCGGGCCGTCGCGGTCGGCCCGGCCCTCGATCGCGGTCATCCCGGGGAGGAACAGTGCGGCGAGTGTGATCGCCGCACCCACGAGGCCGGCTGCGATCAGCGTGGCGCGCACCCCGAGCGCGGCGGCAACCGGCGCGGTCAGTGCGAACGAGATCGGCAGTAGGCCGATAGAGATCAGCCAATCCAGGCTCGAGACGCGGCCGAGCATCGAGCTGGGCACGTGTCGCTGCTTGAGCGTGGCCCAGACGATCGTCCCGGCGGTCTCGAGCGCGTTGAAGACGAGGCAGGCGAGCATCAGCTGCCATGCCGCTGTTGCGAGCCCGTACCCGGCCACTGCGAGCGTCGCGAGCGTCCAGGTCGCGTACATCACGCTGACGTCGCGGCGCGGGTGGCCGCGCTGTGCCATCAGCACCGCTGCCCCAATGGCGCCGACACCCCCGGCAGCGAAGACGAGCCCGAGGTCGCGCGCCGAGGCGTGCAGCTCGTTCTTGACCACATACGGCAGCAGTACCTCGCTGGGGCCGAGGAACACGAGGTAAGCCGCAGCTGCGGCCGCGAGCGTCCCCCAGAGCCAGACACGGCTGCGGATGAAGGCGAACCCTTCGCGCACGGCGGCTCCGTGGGAACCGTGCTCTGTGCCTACAACCGGCCGTGAGCGCATCGCGAGAACCGCAAGTGCCGAGGCCGCAAACGACGCCGCGTCGACCGCGAACGCGAGGCCCGCGCCGGCGGCGACGAGCCAGCCGCCGAGCAGCGGCCCGAGCAGCCTCATCGCGATGGGTCGGACGAACTGGTCGAGCGAGTTGGCCGCGGCGAGATCATCGGCCGGCAGCAGGTCGGGGACGATGGCTTCGAAGGCCGGCGTGAAGAATGCAGTGCCGCTTCCGTAAAGGGCTACCAGCGCGACGAGCTGCCATAGCTGGAGCACGCCGGCGAATACCAGCACCGCAAGGCAGCCGACCGCGCCCGCCCGCACGAGGTCGGCCCACAGCATCAACAGCCGCCGATCGTGACGGTCGCTGAGGACACCGCCGAGCAGCAGGAACACCACCGTCGGGACGGTCATCCCGATCCCCACGATCGAGAGCGCAGCGGGCGTGTTCCAAAGCACGTACGCCTCCCAGGCGATCGCGATCAGGAAGATACCGTCGCCGACGAGCGAGACCGCCATCCCGGTCCAGAGCACACGGAAGTCGCGATGGCGAAGCGGCGCTAGCATGCGCGCGCGCTCGAAACCGCCTGGGCGGTCGAGCGCCTCGTGACTATGCTGCATTGCTCGTCGCGTCGAGCTCGGCGTCGGACCATTCCGGCCGGCCTGCGAGGAACGCGGCGAGATCTGAGCTCGGCATCGGGCGCGCGAAGAGGAAACCCTGCCCGATCTCGCAGCCGAGGTCGTGCAGCGACTGCTCCTGCTCGGGAAGCTCGATCCCCTCCGCCACAACGTCGAGCTCGAGGCTCGCGCCGAGCGCGATGATCGCTGACTGCAGTGCGACGTTCTCGCCGGCGCCGACGAACGAGCGGTCCATCTTCAGGATGTCGACCGGGAAGCGGCTCAGGTAACTGAGCGACGAGTAGCCCGTGCCGAAGTCGTCCATTGCGAGCCGCACGCCGAGCGCCTTCAGGTCCTCGAGACGCTGAACCGCGAAATCGGTGTCGGACATCATCACCGACTCGGTGATCTCGAGTACGAGCGACTCCGGCGGCAGCCCGCTCGTTTCGAGCGCGCAGCGCACGTCGGCGACGATCGAGTCCGACTGCAGCTGACGGACGGAGAGATTGACGCTGATCGCAAGCGGCTCGGCGCGCTCGAAGCGATTCTGGATCTCCACGCCTTCGCGACAAGCCTCCTTCAGGACCCAGCGGCCCATCCCGATGATCAGGCCGGTCTCCTCGGCGAGCGGGATGAATTCGTTCGGCGGGATCGTCCCGCGCGTCGGGTGCTCCCAGCGCAGCAGCGCCTCGACACCGACGATCTCGTGGCCCTCAAGGCGCACGACCGGCTGGTAGTGCAGCACCAGGTGGTCGGCCTCGATCGCCTGCTGGAGCTCGGCGCGCAGCTCAAGCCGCTCGACGACCCGCTCGTGCATCGCGGGTTCGAAGACCCGGTAGCTGCCCTTGCTGTCTCGCTTTGCCATGTACATCGCGACGTCCGCGTTGCGCAGCAGCTCGGCCGCCTCGGGAACCGAATCCTCGCGGTCGATGAGGCAGATGCCGATACTCGCGCGCGGAAAGACTTGCTTGCCGTCGATCTCGTAGGCGAGCTCGAGTGCGTGCAGGATCCGGGCGGCGGCATCCGCTGCCTGGGCCGAGTCGTTGACGCTTTCGAGCAGGACGGCGAACTCGTCGCCGCCGAAGCGGGCTACCGTGTCCGTGGGGCGAACCGCAATCCGCAGACGGCGCGCGACCTCCTGGAGTACGGAGTCGCCGGCCGCGTGGCCGAGACTGTCGTTCACGGTCTTGAAGTCATCGAGATCGATGAAGACGACGGCGATGTCCGGGAAGCCGCGCTGCGAGCGCATGAGCGCGTGCTCGACGCGGTCGGTGAAGAGCGCGCGGTTCGCGAGTCCGGTGACCGGGTCGTGGAAGGCCTGATGGGCGAGCTGATCCTCGAATTCCTTCCGCTCGCTGACATCGCGGCTGTTCAGCACGATTCCGCGGACGTGCTCGTCGTGCAGGAGGTCGGTGTGCTGCACTTCGAAGCGAAGGCTGGTGCCGTTCTTGTGCGTCAGCGCGCACTCGAGGGTGTGGGCCTCGCTGCTGCCGCTACCGTCGCCGGCGATCAGCCGTCGCAGTCGCGGGCGATCGGTTTCGCTCAGCAGCCAGTCGAACTGGGTTCCCTCGAGCTCCTCGGCGCCGTATCCGAGGACGCGCTCCACCGACGGGCTCTGGTACGTGACTACGCCGTGTGCGTCGAGCACTGTGATCAGGTCGCTCGAGTGGGCAACCAGGGAGCGGAAACGCGCCTCGCTCTGGCGGCGGTGGAGGTCGGCCGCGAGCGACGCGCCCTCAACCGCCAGCGAGACCTGGAGGCCGAGAGCCTCGAACGAGTTCGCCACCTCCTCGGAGACCCCGGCGTTCGAGTTGGCGACCAGCAGGCCGCGGACCTCGGAGCGGATGGAAAGGGGAGTCAGCAACACGGTGTGTCCGCCCTCGAAGCGGAGCTCGTTGCGCGCCTCGCGGGGGAGCTCGAAGTACGGGATCCGCACACGGCTCGCGTTTTCCTGCAGCCAGTGGAACGTCGGTTCAGTGAGCGGCCAGTCGCAGTCCTGCGACGAAGCGGCGACGACTGGCCCGGCGGCCCTGAGAAGCGCCAGGTGGACGCAGAGATCTTCACCCAGGAGCCTGCGCACGCCGGCGATCGCAGCCTCGTAGATCTGCTCGTAGCCGGCGGCGCCGACGAGCTCGGCGCCGGCGACGCGAAGGGTGCGCTCGCGCGAGACGATCCGCTCCTCCTGTCGGACTAGGCCGGCCATCCTGATCACGACGAGCAGGAAGAGGACGGCGGAGGCGACGATCAGAACCAGGACGTCGGGGTTCCCGAGTGCCTGGACGAAGCGAATCGACGGGGCGATCAGGCACGCCGCGCCGAGCAGCGCGAGCCGGACAGAGGTCAGACGCGGCCGCGAGTCGGTCGCCGGCTCCTCAAGGACGCGCATCGACGGGTGCAGGGCCGCGGCACCCCAGAGGACGTAGTACGAGATCCAGCCGAGGTCGTAGATCAGCTGGCTGTGGTTGTACGTGCCTTTGAGAAGCGCGAGGTTGTACGCCGAGTCGGTGGCGAGGAGGCAGACGATGCTCGAAGAGAGCAGGTAGAAGGCGGGCGCGCGTTTGCCGGCGTCGACCGCGAGGCGGATCGCAGCAGCGAGCAGCAGGACGTCGCCGAGCGGGTAGGCGATCGATACAGCCTTGCCGAGCCACGAGATGTCGCCCAGGTGGATGTTCGGCGCGATCAGGAACACCCACGAGAGCAGGCCGATGCCGATCGTGAGGATCAGCGCGTCGACCATTGCGGCCGGGTCGCGTCTCGGGTTCCGGCGCCGGACGAGTACGAGCAGGCCGGCCATCAACGCCGGGTAGACGGCCAGGTAAAGCGCGTCGCCGAGTGACGGGAACGACGCGTCCGGGTTGCTGTAGGTGTAGACGTCGCCGCTGAAGAACAGGAACTGACCGCCGGCGAACAGCCACCAGGCGACCTTCGCCTTGGGGTCGTGCACCCGGATACCGGCGACGATCGCGACGACGCCCGAGAGGCCAAGCACGTTGATCAACGGTCCGGAGCCCTTGAACGGAGGTACGAACATGTACAGCGCGGCGAGCACGCTCGCAGCGGCGCCGTACCACCACCACGTGTTGTCCCGCCACGTCCGCGGTGACATCAGGCCGCCCTCGCCTTCGACCGTGCGGGCTGCAGGTCGAATCGGTTCGCGAGCCGACCAAGCGCGTCGACGAGCTGCTCGATCTCCGCGTTGGTGTTCGCGGCGGTGACCTGGATGCGAAAGCCAACCTCGTCGCGCGGGACAAGCGGATAGGCGGCCAGCGTCACGTAGATGCCGTTCTCGAACAGGAAGCGCCCGACGGCGTCGATGTCCTCGTGACGCGCGAGTGGAACCTCGATGATCGGGAAGCCAGAGCGATTGGGCGTATGCGCACCAAGGCGGTCGAGGCAGTCGAGCACCGTTGCCGTCTTGCGCCAGAGGTCGGCGCGGATAGCGTCGCCGCGAGTCTCGTTGACCGCGAGCCCGGCGATCGTGGTCGCAAGTGAGGCGACGGGCGACGGACCGGAGTAGAGGTACGGTGGCGCCGCGGTCTTGAGCAGGCGCTTGAGCTCGGGCGGGCAGGCGATGAACGCCGCCAAGGAGGAGTACGACTTCGAGAGGCCCGAGACGAAGATGACGTGGTCGTAGCTCTCGTCGAAGTGCCGCATGATCCCGTTGCCCCGCTTGCCGTACGGGCTCAGCTCGTCGTCCGCGCGCTCGCCGATCACGCCGAACCCGTGCGCGTCGTCGACGTAGAGGAGCGCGTCGTGCTCGCGGGCAACGCGGGCGAACGCCGCAACATCGGCGGCGTTCCCGGTCATGCTGTTCACACCGTCGATGCAGACCAGCCTGGGAGCGGTACTCCCCTCACCTAGCAGCCGCTTCAGATCCTCGACGTCCTCGAACGCGAACCGCTTGACCGCCGCCCCCCGCACCTTGGCGAGCTCGCAGCCCTCGTAGATCGTCTTGTGTGCGCGGCTCTCCAGGAAGATCGTCCCGCTCCCCGCGAGCACCGGGATCACCGACATGTGGATCAGCGTGATCGTCGGCAGCACGAGCGTGTCCTCGGCGCCGATCAGCTCGGTGAGCCGTTCCTCGATCTCCTCGTAGAGCACCGGGCTGCCAAGGAGGCGCGACCAGCTGGGGTGCGTCCCCCAGCGCTCGAGGTATTCCGGGACGGCCGCGACGATCTCGCGATCGAGGTCGAAGCCCAGGTAGTTGCACGAGGCGAAGTCGGCGAGCCACGCGTCTCCGATGCGGATCATGCGACCGTCGATCTCGTCGACGACCGCGTCCGTCATCGGGTTCGAGCACGATAGCTCGGCCAGATCACGGCAGGCGTCGAGCCACCGGTCGATCCAGCGTGTCGCCGCAGGTGCGGATCGTCTCGAACCGCCGTCCACCGGGCCAGGATCGGCAGCGCGCCACCGAACCTTTAGCTGCGGAGGCGCCTAACGGCGGCGGACGAGCGTGACGCCGTCGCGCACGGTCAGCTGCACCGCGATCGCGCGGTCGTCGGCGACGATGCGGTCGTTCAGCTCGCGGATCACCCGCGTCGTCTCTTCCTCGTCGCCCTCGTCGAGCACGCGGCCGCTCCAGAGCGTGTTGTCGATCGCCATCAGGCCCGTCGGTGCGAGCTGCGGCAGCAGCGCCTCGTAGTAGTTGGCGTAGTTCTCCTTGTCGGCGTCGATGAAGACGAAGTCCCACTCGCCGCCGAGCCGCTCGATGGTCTCGAGCGCCGGGCCCATGTGGATCGTGATCCGGTCGGCGTACGGGCTTCGTTCGATGTAACGCCGCGCCATCTCGGCGTGCTTCTCCTCGACCTCGCACGTGTCGATGTGCCCGCCCTCCGGCAGGGCGGCCGCCATCGAAAGCGACGAGTAGCCGCTGAAGGTGCCGAGCTCGAGCACGCGTTTCGGCTGTAGCGCGTGGACGAGCTGCTCCAGCAACCGCCCCTCGATCGTCCCGGTCAGCATCTGCGGCGAGTCAAGCGAGGCCTTCGTTTCGGCGGCGAGCTCGGCGAGCAGCGCGGCCGGCGGCGTCGTGTGCGCCTCCGCGTACCCCTCGATCTCCTCGCCGACGATGAAGCTCATGCGGCGGGCCGAGTCCGCGGCGCCTCGTCGAGCTTGCCCTCCGCAATGCGCTGCGCCATGTCCTTCGATTCCTCGCGGTAGACCGAGCCGTCCTCGAACTCGATCCAAGGGAAGCGCTTCTGGCCGGTCTGCTCGACGGTGCGCTCGCGCGCGCCGAAGTACTTCTCCTCGACGACCTCGTACTGCACGCCCGCGTCGTCGAGCGCCTTCTGCACCTTCCAGCAGGGGTGCGGGCCCTTCACCCAGAGGTTCTTGCAGCGGTGCAGCTTCAGTGCCATCGGCCGAGCTTACCGCCGTTTAGCGTGCCCGCATGACCGAGCGCGTCCTCACGCAGCGCGAGCTGAACCGCGCGCTGCTCGCGCGTCAGCTGCTGCTCGAGCGCCGGGTGCTGTCGCTCCCGCGCGCCGTCGACGCGATGGGCTGCGTGCAGGCGCAGTACGCGCCCTCGACGTACGTCGGCCTCTGGTCGCGCGTCGACGGGCTCGACCGAAACGCGGTCACCCGCGCGCTCGAGCGGCGGTCGCTCGTCCAGGCGACGTTGATGCGCGACACGATCCACGTCGTCTCGCGGCGGGACTACTGGGCGCTCCAGATCGCGATCCGCGCAGAGCGCCGAGCGTGGTCGCAAAGCGTCCAGCGAACCGAGCCTCGCGAGATGACGCGGGCCGCCCGGCGGCTTCGTGCGTTTCTTGCCGGGACGACGCGCTCGCAGCGCGAGCTCGAAGAGGCCGGCGTCTGGGTGACGGGCGTCGGCCACTGGGTGCCACTCGTCCGGGTTCCGCCGGCCGGGACGTGGGAGAAGCGCCGCGCCGATCTGTACGGCCTGGCGGAGGAGTGGGTCGACCCCGAGCCGCAGCTCTCGGAGCTCGATGCGCGGGTGTACCTCGTGCGGCGCTACCTCGGCGCGTTCGGGCCGGCCTCGCGGATCAACATCGCCAACTGGGCCGGCATGCGGGCCGGCGCGCTCGCGGCCGCCATCGAAGAGGTCGGCCTGCGGCGCTTCCGCGACGAGCAAGGGCGGGTGCTCCTCGACCTCCCGCGCGCGCCGCTGCCGCCGGAGGAGACGGCCGCGCCGGTGCGCTTCCTGCCGACGTGGGACGCGACGCTGCTCGTCCACGCCCGCCGCACCGGGATCCTCGACGAGGAGCACCGGAAGCGGATCTTCCACATCCGCAACCCGCAGTCGGAGCGAACGTTTCTCGTGGACGGCAAGGTCGCCGGCG
>JBIOZO010000220.1:0-4983 GCA_044871215.1 Gaiellaceae bacterium
TCAAGGGCAAGGGCGTGAAGGAAGTCGAGGACAAGCCGGGCTGGCACGGCAAGGCGCTGGACCACCCCGAGGAGGCGATCGCCGAGCTCGGCGGGGAGCGCAACATCGTGATCGACGTCGCCAAGCCCGAGGCCGCGGAACCGCACAGCTTCGAGACCGGCGGCGGCGATCTGCCAACGTGGGAGCTTGGCGACGAGGTCGCAACGAGGCGTGCTTACGGCGACGCACTCGCCGCGTTGGGCTCGATCCGCGGCGACGTGGTGGCGCTGGACGGGGAGGTCTCTAACTCGACCTACGCCGAAATCTTCCGTGACGCCCACCCCGACCGGTATTTCGAGATGTACATCGCCGAGCAGCAGATGGTCGCCGCCGCAGTCGGACTATAGGTGCGCAAGTGGGTGCCGTTCGCGTCGACGTTCGCCGCGTTCCTCAGCCGCGCGTACGACTTCATCCGGATGGCGGCGATCAGCCAGGCCGACATCCGCCTCTGCGGCTCGCACGCCGGCGTCTCGATCGGCGAGGACGGCCCGTCGCAGATGGCGCTCGAGGACCTCGCGATGATGCGGGCCGTCCACGGCTCGACGGTGCTCTACCCCTGCGACGCAAACCAGACGGCCAAGCTGGTCGCCGAGATGGCCGACCGCGAGGGGATCGTCTACATGCGCACGACCCGCGCGGCGACCCCGGTCGTCTACGGAGCCGACGAGGAGTTCCCGGTCGGCGGCTCACGGGTTCTGCGCGAGGGCGACGACATTGCGATCGTGGCGGCCGGAATCACGCTGCACGAAGCGCTCAAGGCGGCCGAGCAGCTTTCAGAGGTGGGCATCGAGGCCCGCGTGATCGACCTCTACTCGGTCAAGCCCGTCGACGCGGAGACCCTGCGCGCGGCGGCCGAGGCCACCGGCGGCCGTATCCTGACCGTCGAGGATCACTGGTCCGAGGGCGGGATCGGCGACGCGGTGCTCGAGGCGCTCTCCGACGGCGACGCTCCGATTCGCCTGACGCGGCTGGCCGTGCGCGACCTGCCCGGCTCGGGCAAGCCGGCCGAGCTGCTCGCCGCCGCGGGGATCGACGCCGAGCACATCGTCGAGGCGGCCCGCTCGCTGGTCGACGCCGCCGTCAGCGCTAGCTAGAACAGCTCGCGGTACAGCGCGCGCTGCCGCTCGCGCGCGGCTGCGTAGATCGCTGTCCGCTCGGCGCGTGGCTCGTAGGTCTCGCCGAGCGGCGCGTCATCCGGCTCGATGCCGAGCCGCTCGAGCACGTGCACGGCCGCGCCACGCGCAGAGCCCTCCTCGATCGCCGACGAGACGACCGGCCGTCCGAGCGCGTCGGCGAAGACCTGCAGCCACCACTCGTCCTCCCGTAGCGCGCCGCCGGTGGCCACGACCTCGCGTACCTCCGGCAGGCGCTCGGCGATCTCGGCCACCCGGTAGGCGACGCCCTCGAGCGCTGCCTGTCGCAGCTCGGCCGGCTCGACGTCGAACGTGAGGCCCGCGACCGCGCCGGTGGCCCGCGGGCTCCACCCGGGGCTACGCTCGCCACCGAGCAGCGGCATGAACGTGACGCCGTGCGCGTCCGGCTCGCCCGGCTCCCGGTCGTCGAGGTTCAGCGTGCGGTCCAGCCAGGCAAGCAGGTTGCCGCCGTCCGAGATCGAGCCGCCCTCGACCACGCGCCGCTCGTCGAGCAAGTACGCGAACAGCCCCTCGCGCGGCGTGGGGTCGCCGCCGTGCACCACGCGATAGGCACCCGAGGTGCCGATCGTCAGCGCCGCTCGGCCGGGCGTGACGCAGCCGCAGCCAAGATTCGAGCAAGCCCCGTCGCCGAGCGGAGGGTACGTCGTCCCGACGGGCTGGTCGGAGATGGGCGCGAGGAGCGATTCTTCGACTCCGAGCTCGGCGAGGAGCCGGGCGTCCCACGAGCGCGAGCGCAGGTTCAGCAGCCCGCTGCCGGACGCGGTCGAGAGCGTCGTGCGCAGCTCGCCGGTCAGGCGTAAGAAGAGGTAGTCCGCGAACGAGACGATGTGACGAGCCCGCGCCAGCGTTCCCTGCTCCGCCAGCCAGAGGAGCTTCGCGGGCCAGTAGCTCGGGTGGAGCATGCAGCCGGTGCGCTCGTGCACCGAGTCCTGTCCGAGCCGCGCCGCAAGCGCCTCGGCCTGCGCCGCGGCCCGCCGATCCTGCCAGGCCAGGACGGGCGTCAGCGGCTGCACGTGCTCGTCCAGCAACAGCAGGCTGTGCCAGAAACAGGAGATGCCGAGTGCATCGGCCTCGCCGGCTTCGGCGAGCACGGCCTCGGCCGCCTGCACCAGCTCGTCGGCGTCGAGCTCGGCCGAGCCGTCGCGCGTGGTCCGCGCGGAGTACTTCCGTGAGGCGCATTCCTCGAGCGCCCGGCCCCGCTCGTCGTACGCGCAGGCACGGGTCGAAGAGCTGCCGACGTCCAGCGCGAGCACCCGCATACGCTTAGAGCATGCCCGTAGTCACCGCCGCCAACCTGCGCAAGGAGCTCGCGGGGTCGCTGCTCTTCGAGGGCGTCTCGTTCTCCGTCGAGCGCCGCGACCGCCTGGCGCTGTCCGGTCCGAACGGCGCCGGCAAGACGACGCTGCTGCGAATGCTCGTGGGCGAGAGCGAGATTCACGGCGGCGAGCTCTCCTTCGCCAAGGGCACCCGAATCGCGCTGCACGACCAGCGGCCGCCGCTCGACCGCGGGCTGACGCTGCGCGAGTACTCGCTCACGGGCGCACGCGACCTGATCGAGACCGAGGAGGAGCTGACGAGGCTCGAGCAGGCCATGGCGGCGGGCGACCACGACGAGGCGACGCTGCGGCGCTACTCCGAGGCGCAGGCGCGGCTCGAGCACGCCGGCGGCTATACGTGGCGTGACCGCGCGGCCGCGACGCTGCGCGGGCTCGGCTTCGCCGAGCGCGATCTCGACCGGCCGCTGACGACCTTCTCGGGCGGCGAGCTGACGCGCGCTTCGCTGGCGCGAGCGCTCGCCGGCGACCCGGATCTGCTGCTGCTCGACGAGCCGACGAACCACCTCGACGTCGAGAACCTCGAGTGGCTCGAACAGGAGCTGCAGTCTCTGGACGCGGCCGTGATCCTGGTCGCGCACGACCGCTGGTTCCTCGAAGCCGTGACGACAGGCGTGCTCGAGCTCGAGGCCGGCCGTTCGCTGTTCTTCCCCGGGCCGTGGCACGTCTGGCGGATCGAGAAGGCCTCGCGCGCCGCGCACGCCGCGAAGACGGCGCAGCGGGTCGGCACCGACATCGCGCGGCTCGAGCGCTTCGTCGAGCGCTTCCGCTACAAGAAGAACAAGGCCAAGCAGGCGCAGGCGAAGCTGACCCAGATCAAGCGCCTCGAGTCGGAGCGCGCCGACGCGCGTGGGGAGCTCGAGCTGCTGACGCGCAAGAGCCGCTCGCTCGGCTTCGACTTCCTCAAGCCGCCGCGCAGCGGACGCACGGTCGTGGAGGCCACCGGCCTCGGCGTCGCGGCCGGCGACAAGCGGCTGCTGACCGACGCGACCTTCGCGGTCGAGCGGGGCGAGCACGTCGGGCTGGTCGGCGCGAACGGCTCGGGAAAGACGACGACCCTCGAGACGGTGCTCGGCCTCCGCGAGCAGGTCGAGGGCAAGGTGCGCCTGGGCCACGGGGTCGAGCCGGCCTATTTCTCGCAGCATGAGGTCGAGCTCGACGAGCGCGGCAGCGTGCTCGACTGCGCGCAGCGCGCGACCGGCCTATCTCGGCCGCAAGCGCAGAACCTGCTCGGCCGCTTTCTCTTCTCCGGCTGGGAGGCGCACGAGAAGCCGGTCACCGCGCTGTCGGGCGGCGAGCGGCGACGCCTCGCGCTCGCGCTAGTCGTCGCCTCGGGCGCGAACTTCCTCGTGCTCGACGAGCCGACGAACCACCTCGACCTGGAAAGCCGCGAGGCGCTCGAAGAGGCGCTCGACGCCTTTCCCGGAACGGTGCTGCTCGTCTCGCACGACCGCGCGCTACTCGACGCGGTCGCGCACCGGCTGCTCGCGATCGAAGACGGCGCGCTGCACTCGTTCGAGGGCGGCTGGGCCGAGTACGCGCAGCATCGCGCCGAGCCCGAGGAAGCCCCACCCGTGCCGCGAGTCCGCAAGGAGAAGCCGAAGCCACAGCGCGAGCGGGCTCCGCGCCCGAACGAGCTCGAGCGGCTCGAGGCCCAGATCTCAAGCCAGGAGGAAACCGTCGCCGCGCTCGAGCGCCGCCTCGCCGACGACTGGTCCGACGTCGATGCCCTCGCCGCCCACCGCCAGGCCCGAGACGAGCTACAGGGCCTGATCTCGCGCTGGGAGCACCTGTTCGAGGAGGCGCAGGCCTAGTAAGGGCGCGCAAGGCGGCGGTTTCGGAACCAGATGCCGATCCCGCTCGCGAGCCGGGCGCCGACGTTCTGTCGATCGACGGCCGTCAGCACGAACTCGCGCAGCACCTTGTGTACCGCCTCCCGATCCGCGGCCTTGAAGGGCGCCTTCTTCGGCTGCGAGTTGTCCTGCTTGACCTCCGGCCCGTTGGCGTTGCCGGGATTGCCGGGACTCGAGAAGTGGACGCCGAGGAGGATCAGCGGTGCTGCGACGGCGGCCATGATGACCCACGGCGCCAGGCGACGGCGCCTGCGTGGCGACGAGAGCAGACCCACGCGGCCATTACTTGGCTCGCTCGAAGGTGGCGACGACGGCTTCGGCGACGACGTTCATCGGCCGGCCGGAGACCTGACTCGCCTTGCGCAGGCGGGCGAACGCCTCCTGCTCGGTCAGCCCCTCGCGCTCCATCAGCAGGCCCTTGGCGCGCTCGATCGTCTTCCGCGAAGCGAGCGCCTCGGCCAGGGAGTCGGCCTGCCCACGCAGCGCCGCCAGTTCCTCGTGCCGCGCGCGCGCCGTGCGAATCGCAGGCAGCAAGTCCTGCTCGCGGAACGGCTTGACCAGGTAGCCGAACACGCCTGCCTCGACCGCGCGTGAGACCAGCTC
>JBIOZO010000221.1:0-12050 GCA_044871215.1 Gaiellaceae bacterium
CGAGCGTGAACCCGAGCTGGTCGAACATCTGCGGCTCGTCGTCCGGCCGCTCGGCGAGCACGCGGCCGCTTGACTCGAAGACACAGCGCCCGCCGAACGCGTCGTGCCGCAGCCACGCGGCCTCGCCAACGTTGACCACGAACCAGCCCGGGCTGAGCGGCGCCAGGCCCGAGCCGACGTCCTCCAAGCGCGCTTCCTCGACTGCCATAGTCGCGGCATCGTGCCGGACCGCCCGCTCGTCCTCTTGCACGGGCTCGGTACCGGGCCCGAGGCGTGGCGGCCGCAGGTGGAGGCGCTGTCCGGCGAGGTGCTCGCACCGCCTCTCGCACTCGGGCCGAGCTTCACGGTCGAGGACGCGGCCGCGCAGCTGTGGAGCGGCCTCGACGCGGACGCGGTCAACCCCTGCGGGCTCTCGCTCGGCGCGCTCGTCGCGCTGCGCGGGACGCTCGACGAGCGGTCGCGGGTGGGCCGACTCGCGCTCTGCGCCGGCTTCGCCTCGCTGCCCGGTCCCTACAGGCTTCTGCAGGCAGTGATGGGCGCAGCCGCGGCCGCGGCCCCGAAGCGAACGCTGCCAGAGGGGCTCGACCGACGCACCCCGCGCGCCGTCTTCCGGGCCGGCCGCACCTTCGACGTGAGGAACGAGCTCGATCGGCTGACGCTGCCGGTGCTCGTGCTCGTCGGCGAGCGCGACGGTCCGAACCGTCGCCTCTCGCAGCACCTCGCGGAACGCCTGCCGAACGCGGAGCTGAGGATCGTCCCCGGCGCCGGCCACGTCGCGAACATCGACGCGCCGGAAGCGTTCAACGAGGCGCTGCGCGAGTTCCTCGACAGTCCCTAGGCTTCGCGGCGATGCAGACGAACCGCTCCGCGCCGCCCGCGACCGTAACGCCTGTCCTCGTCTACCCTGACGTGCGCGGCGCCGTCTCCTGGCTCGAGCAGGCCTTCGGCTTCGAGGAGAAGGTGCGGATCGGCGAGGCGCATCGTTCGCAGATGCGCGTCGGCGAGGACGGCGCGATCGTCGTGGCCGACGCGCATGGTGCACAGGTGGCTCCGAGCGGCGGCGTCGTGACGCACCTGCTGAAGATTCGTGTCGCGGACGTGGACGCCGCGTTCGATCGGGCGCGCGAGGCGGGCGGGCGCGTGCTCGAGGAGCCGCGCACGTGGGAGTACGGCGAGCGCTCCGGCATCGTGGAAGACCCCGGCGGCCACCGGTGGGAGTTGACCCAGACCGTGCGCGACGTCGACCCTGCCGAGTGGGGCGGCGACGGCTCCTGGTGACCCGCCTGCTCCAGGGCAGCTGCGGCTGCGGCGCCGTGCGCTACGAGGTCGCCGACGAGTTCCGCTACGCGGCGAATTGCCACTGCTCACGTTGCCGCGCGGCGACGGGCTCGGCGTTCAAGGCGTTCGCGGGAATCGAGCGCGACAAGCTCGCAATCACGGCGGGCGGCGACCGCCTTAGCGTCTTCGGCGAGGAGGACCTGAACGACACGCGCTGCGCGGAGTGCGGCTCGCTGCTCTTCTCGGTCGTCCGCGAGGGCGGCTGGGTGCACGTCGCGATGGGGTCGCTCGCGGACGATCCCTCGATCCGTCCGAGCGAGCACATCTACGTCGGCTCGAAGGCGCCCTGGTTCGAGATCACCGACGAGCTGCCGCAGAACGACGAGCTCTAGAGCGCGATCGTCGGCCCTGCGCTACGCCCACGGCAGGCGAGACCAGGACGGTGGCCGCTCTCGCCGGAACCACTCCGCGTTCGCATAGGCCACCTCGGGATCCGACGTCTCCTTTTCCACGCTCGCGCCGTACCGGGCGGCCAGGTCCGATCTGGGGTAGCGGACTTCCGGGCCCTGACGTCTCCCGACCATCAGGATCACGCACGGCCGGTCGCCGGCCCCCGCGAAGGCGTGCTCGGTCCAGGGCGGCGCGTGGAAGAAGTCCCAGGGTCGAAGGCGCCGCTCCTGGCCCTCGACGATCAGGCTCGGCTCGCCGGCCAGGACGAGGAAGCCCTCTTGGTTCGACTCGGCGTGGTAGACGACGCTCTGGCCAGGCTCCAGAACGGTCACGTTGATCCCGAGTTGCGCGAACTCGACGGGCTGAGCGCCGTACTCGTTCTCGAAGCGGCACGTCGCTCCGCGGCTGTCCGCGTACCACCACTCGGCGTCCTGCAGGTTGACGACGAACCAGCCGTCCGCGACGGGGGCGAGGCCGGAGCCGAGGTCCTCGAGCGCCGCCTCAGGCACGAGTCTAGACGGGAGCTTCGGCGCGCGCGACGAAGCGCAGCTCGGGCACCTGGTCGAGCTCGCCGACGTCGCGAGCGAGCTCGAGGAACGTCAACAGCCCGGCACGCTCGCGCGGACCGAAGCGGTAGCGCAGCTTCTCGAAGTAGCGCGCCAGGAATCCGGGCGGGTAGCCGTAGCGCTCGCTCGCCTCGTACGCGAGCTGCTCGGGCTCGGCGCGGGCGGTGAGCACGGAGTCGACGAGCGCCTGCTCGAGCTCACCGAGACCGGCCGCGACCGGCTCGGGACAGGCCCAGACGGCGAAGACCATCGGCAGGCCCGTCCGCTCGAGCCACAGCCGGCCGAGATCGTGGTGGGGCGTCGGGTCCTCGAAGGCGCTCTTCAGCGCGGCGTCGCCGATCAGCAGCGTCGCGTCGGCCTCGTCGCCGAGCGGCACGTGCGAGGCCTCGGGCAGCAGCACCTTCGTCAGCACGACCGAGGTCGCGCTTTCGGGGGTGACCGCAACGGTGCGCACCTGCTCGAGCGGCTTGCGCGCGACGAGCTGGATCGAGTCGACCGCGCCCTCGGAGGAGACGCAGAGCCGAGGCAGCAGGCGCAGCCGGTCGGCGTTGCGGGCGTACTCGATCGACGAGATCGGCGCCAGGTCGAGCTCGCCCGCGAGCAGGCGCCCGTTGAGATCGGTCGGGACGCCCTGCACCTCCTCGACGTCGGCCTCGAGCCGGTGGAAGACCGGCGCCATGTTCACGTACGAGATGCGGCCGAGGCGGATCATCAGGATTCCCGGTCGACCACCGCGTCGGTGAGCGCCTCGAGCTCGTCACGCCGCAGATGGCCGTCGAGGCAGGCTCGCGCGCGGCGAGCGTAGTCGAGCGCGACCTCGCGGGACGAATCGAGCGCGCCGGTCTCGGCGACGCGGACGAGCGCGCCGTCGAGCGGCCCGCCGGCGAGCGCGCGCCGGACGGATGCGTCCTCGCGCGCCGCGAGGATCAGCGGCAGCGTCGGCGTCCCCTCGCGCAGGTCGGTGCCGGCGATCTTGCCGGTCTCGATCGTCTCGCCCGAGCAGTCGAGGATGTCGTCTGCGATCTGGAAGGCGATCCCGAGCGCGAGGCCGAAGCGGCCGAGGCCCTCGTCGCCACCGCTGCCGAGCAGGCACGCGGCCTCGAACAGCTTCCCGGTCTTGAGCGCGCAGCGAGTGAGGTAGTCGTCGACGCTCGTGTCCGGCTGGTTGGTCTGGGAGCGCTGCAGCGCCTCGCCTCTGGCGAGCGCCAGCGTCGCGCCGGCGAGGCAGCGCACCGCGTCGCGGTCCCCGGTCGCGGCGAGCTCGGCGAAGGCGCGAGCGAAGAGGTAGTCACCGGCGGCGCGGGCGGCGTCGGGGCCGTGGCTCGCCCAGGCCGCCTCGCGCCCGCGGCGATAGTGCGCCTGGTCGATCAGGTCGTCGTGGACGAGAGTCGCCATGTGAACAAGCTCGACCGCAGCGCCGCCGGCAAGCGGCGACTCGTCCGGCGGCGAGGCGAGGAAGACCAGCAGCGGGCGAAGACGCTTGCCCCCGGCGGCGAGCGCCTCCCGGCCGACCTCCGCCACGAGCCCCGGGTACGCGTCGACCGCCTCGGCGAGGCGCAGCTCGAGGTCCTCGAGGTAAGCGTCGAGCCCCGGCGTCTCGCGGATCGTCGCGAGGCTCAAGCCGCCCTCCCGATGTGCAGGGCCACGATCCCGCCGGCGAAGGTGCGCCAGCGCACGTCCCCGAAGCCGGCTCCGCGCAGGAGGCCGGCCAGCTCGTCAGGACCCGGGAAACGCCGCACGCTGGCTGGAAGGTACGTGTACGCCGAGCCCCCGGGAAGCACCTTGCCGAGCAAGGGCACGAACCCGTCGAACCAGAAGCGGTAGAACGGCGCGAGCAGCCCGCGCGGCCGCGTGATCTCGAGGATCGCAAGGCGCCCGCCCGGCCTCAGCACGCGGTGCAGCTCCGTGAGGCCGCGCTCGAGGTCGTCGAGATTGCGGACGCCGAAGCCGACCGTCGCCGCGTCGAAGCTCGTGTCCTCGAACGGCAGCTGCTGCGCGTCGCCCTGCACCCACTCGACCTCGCCCGACTTCCTGCGCGCCCGCTCGAGCATCCGCTCGGAGAAGTCCAGACCGGTCACCCGCGCGCCCGCGCGCGAGGCTACGAGGGCGAGGTCGCCCGTGCCGCAGCAGGCGTCGAGCACGCGGTCGCCCGGCTGGACGACCGCGGCGACGGTCGCGCGGCGCCAGCGCTGGTCGAGGCCCAGCGTCATCGTCCGGTTCATCGCGTCGTAGACCGGCGAGATGCGGTCGAACATCGAGCGCACCGCGTCGGGCGAGAGCCTGCCGCTTTCGACGCTCATCTAGTCCTGGCCCCAGCGCCGCACGAGCTCGTGGTCGAGCCCGAGCTGGTCGAGACAGCGCGCGACGACGAAGTCCACGAGGTCGTCGACCGACCTGGCGCCGTGGTAGAAGCCCGGCGCGAGGAAGAGCACGGTGGCGCCTGCCTGCCGCATACGGAGCATGTTCTCGAGGTGGATCGTCGAGAGCGGCGTCTCGCGCGGGCAGAGGATCAGCTTGCGGCCCTCCTTGATCGCGACGCTCGCCGCGCGCTGGATCAGGTTCGTCATCGCGCCTGAGGCGATCGTGCCCAGCGTGCCCATCGAGCACGGGCAGATCACGTAGCCGTCGACCTTCGCCGAGCCGCTCGCGTATGGCGCGTGCCAGTCGCGCTCGTCGTAGAGCGTGACCGCGTCGCGCACCGGCTCGGTCAGCCGCGCGAGCGTCTCGTCGGGCGAGAGGCGAGCGTCGTCGTAGAGCTCGGTCGCAAGCACCTCGAGCCCGGCGCGCGAGGCGCAGAGACCGATCTCGCAGCCGGCAGCCGCGAGCGACTCGAGCAGGCGCGCGGCGTACGGCGCTCCCGAGGCACCGGTGATCCCGAGGAAGACGCGCATGGCGTCTCTAGCCTACTGCGGGCCCTTGGAGGCCTCGAGGAAGACGGCGAGCTTGTGGAGGTTGTCCTCGCCCAGCGCGGCGAACGGCGGCATCGGCGAGCCGGGGTTGACGCAGCTCGGGCACTTGAGGTGGTCGATCTGGAACTGGATGCCCTTGTTCTTCGCGCCCTCGGCCGAGAGGTCCGGGGCGCCGAGGTTCGAGGAGCCCGTACCGAGGTACGTGTGGCAGTTCGTACAGCCCGACTCGGCGAACAGGTTCGCCCCGGCGAGAGCCTCCTTGTTGTTCTGAAAGCCCTGCTGCTTCGCCCAGGTCGGAATCGCCGCCTTCACCTCGCTCGCGATCGCCTCCTCCGCCGTCGCGCCCTTGTAGGTGAGGACGCCCATCGAGACGACGGTCAGCGCGGCCGCCACGATCGCCACCGGCCGACGCGAGAGCCGACGCTCGGTGCGCAGGTCGACGAACGGCAGTGCCAGCAGCAGAACGAGGCAGAGCGTCGGGATCCCGATCGTGGCCAGAATCACCGTCTCCGGCCACTTGAAGATCCGCAGCAGGTAGAAGAGGAAGTAGAAGTACCAGTCCGGGCGCGGGACGAACGAGATCGTCCCCGGGTCGGCCTTCGGGCCGATGAGCGGGCCGAGGATGTCGGAGTGCCTCCAGATGTAGGCCAGGCCGGCGATCACCAGGACGACGGCCAGGCTCATGACCGTGTCGTGGAACATCGCGTACGGGTAGAACGGCTTGCCGCGGTCCTTGACGTCCTGCTTGTAGCGCTGGAACCCGGAGCGGCGGTCGTCGAGCGAGCTCATTCGGTCGGCCTCCGCCGGACGCCCGCGGCTCGCGGGCCGGGCTGGACGAGGCCGGCCCGCGCGGGCGGCGCCACTTCCTCCGGCTCGCTGCCCGCGGCCTCCTTCGACCACGGCGGTGAGGTCACGCCGAGGCGCACGATCAGGTAGAGGTGCAGGCCGATCAAGCCCATCAGCGCGCCGGGCACGAGCAGCATGTGGATCGAGTAGAAGCGGCTCAGGGTGTCCGGCCCGATCTCGGCGCCGCCGCGTAAGACGGTCGCCAGGTACGGGCCGACGAAGGGCGCGGTGCCGTTGATGTTCACCGCCACCACGGTCGCCCAGTACGCGGTCTGGTCGAAGGGCAGCAGGTAGCCGGTGAGGCCCTCGAAGAGGCCGGTGGCGAGGAGAAGCACACCGACGATCCAGTTCAGCTCGCGCGGGTACTTATACGCGCCGAACAGGAACACCCGGCCCATGTGCATGAACATCAGGATGATGAAGACGCTTGCGCCCCAGCGGTGCATGCCGCGCACCAGCCAGCCGCCCCAGAGGTCGTGCGTGATGTGCTCGACCGACGAATGCGCCTCGGCCGGCGAGGGCTTGTAGTACATGGCCAGGATCACGCCGGTCACGAGCTGGACGAGGAACGCCGTCAGCGTCGCAGAGCCGAGCGTGTGCCACCAGCTTGTGTCTCCCGGGACCTTGCGGAAGAGGAAGTAGCGGATCCCGCCGACGAGGCCCGAGCGCTCCTCGAGCCAGTCGAGCGGGTACATCGCAGCAGCCTGGATCTTGTCGCGCCGCTCTGTTTTCTTGCGGGCCATCAGTGGGGCGGCTGGAGCGGGTAGAGCCAGGACTCGGGGCCGTCCGCGTGCTGGCCGGGGCCGTGCAGCTCGACCTTCTCGATCTTCGCGGTCTTCCCCGAGCCCTCGACCTTCACGACGCTGTAGAGGTCGCCGAGGATCAGGCGCCCGTTCACGATGTCGAACTCGTAGCGGTCGAGGCCGCGCACCGGCGGGCCGGCGATGCGGTTCCCCTCCTGGTCGTACGAGCCGCCGTGGCACGGGCAGATGAAGCCGGCGGCAGGGAGGACAGGCGTCATCAGCACGTCGCCGTTCTTGGTCTTGATCGTCTTCTCGTCCTTCTGGAAGACCGGGCCGCCCGGCTGCACGGGGCAGCCGACGTGGGCGCAGCGGTTCGAAATGATCGTGAAGCTCGGGACGCCGTCGAGAAGCCCGTTGTTGCGCACGAACGCGGTGCGCCGGGTGATGTCCGCATGCGTCGGGTCGCGAGCGAAGGTGACGACCTGCCACTTGTTCTCCTCGAAGTCCTCGATCGGGCCGAGGTCGACGGGATGGCCCTTCTGCTTGAGGAAGCCCGGAAGGAGCGCGAACCCGGCAGCGGGCAGCGTCACGACCGCGCCGATGAGTGCCCCGATACCGAGCGTCGCGCCCTCGAGGAAGCGGCTGCGCGGGAAGCGCTCGCCGGGCCGCGGCTCGGGCATCGCCGCCTCGCCCCGATTAGCGGGGACGGCCGGCGCATCAGGGGTCGCCTCCTCGGGCGGCGGGCCAGGGACCGGCGGATGTCCGGTCGCCACCTCGCGCGCCCAGAGGAAGCCGAAGACGAGCGCGAGCACCGCGCCCGCGGCGGCGACCCACCAACTGACGATTAGGCCGACGAGAAGGCAGACGATGCCGACGGCGAAGCCGACCGGCCAAAGGCTCGGCTGCGGCAGCTGTGGTCGGTCGTCCCCCGGGCGTTCTTCCAAGCGTCTCCCTTTACGTCGAAGCGGCTGGATTCAATCGTTGCAGGTCTGCCCCGTCAACGACGTAACAGTTGGCGCAACGCGCCTTGGCGGCTTCCGTTGGGCTCGGGCGCGGCGCCGAGGCCGTACTCGTCCCAGCGATCGTCGACCCGGCGACGGATCTCGTCGCTCATCTCGATCTCCGGCGGCCACTCGCGCGCGCCCTCGGCCGGGCCCTTGTGCGTGGCGTCGATCCCGAGCTTGCCCCCGTAGAACTGCAGCGTCGGCGCATGGTCGAGGTGGTCGAGCGGGCCTTCGCTGATCAGCACGTCGCGCTTCGGGTCGACGTTGGCGCCGACGCGGAAGAAGACCTCCTCGTAGTCGTGCACGTTCACCCACTCGTCGACGACCACCACGGACTTCGTCAGGCTGAGCATCCCGAGCCCCCAGATCGCGTGCATCACCTTCTGCGCGTGGCCGGGGAAGCTCTTCCGGATCGAGACGATGCAGCAGTTGTGGAACGCGCCGGCGACCGGCAGGTCGTAGTCGACGATCTCCGGGACGCTCATGCGGATCGCCGGGAGGAAGATCCGCTCGGTCGCCTTGCCGAGCCAGGCATCCTCCTGCGGCGGCTTGCCCACCACGATCGACGGGTAGATCGCGTCGCGCCGCATCGTCATAGCGGTGAGGTGGAAGACCGGGAACGGCTCGGGCGGCGTGTAGTAGCCGGTGTGGTCGCCGAACGGCCCCTCCTCGGTCAGCTCGTCCTTCGCGAGGTAGCCCTCGAGGACGATCTCCGCGTTCGCAGGCACCTCGAGGTCGACTGTCTTCCCGCGCACGAGCTCGACCGGCTCTCCCCGCAGGAAGCCCGCGAGCATCAGCTCGTCGACGTGCTTCGGCAGCGGCGCGCTGGCGGCGTACGCCGTGACGGGATCGAGCCCGAGCGCGACGGCGACCTCGAGCCTGCCCTCCGCGAGCAGGTAGTCGGCGCGGCCGTCCTTGTGGATCTGCCAGTGCATCGCGGTCGTCCGCTCGTCGAGCACCTGCAGGCGGTACATGCCGACGTTGCGCGCGCCGGTGCGCGGGTCCTTCGTGATCACGGCCGGCAGCGTGATGAAGGGGCCGGCATCGCCCGGCCAGCACGTCTGCACCGGCAGGCGCCGCAGGTCGACCTGGTCACCGGTGAGGACGACCTCCTGCACGGCGCCGCTGCGGACGCTCTTCGGCTGCGAGTCGGCAATCGACTTCAGCTTCTTCAGTCCGCGCACCTTCTCGGCCAGGCCCTGCGGCGGCTGCATCTCGAGCACGTCGCCGAGCCGCCGGCCGAGATCGTCGAGCGAGTCGACGCCGAAGGCAAGGCACATCCGCCGCTCGGTGCCGAACTGATTGATCAGCAACGGGTGCTCGGACTTCGGGTGCTCGAACAGCAGCGCCGGCCCGCCGGACTTGACGACGCGGTCGACGATCTCGGTCACCTCGAGGTGCGGGTCGACCTCTGTGGAGACGCGGTGCAGCTCGCCCTCGCGCTCCAAGAGCGCGATCCATTCTCGGAGGTCGCCCGGCGGCGCCATGGCCCTAGTGGCGACGGTGCCGGAGCCAGTGTGTCAGCTCGCCCAGCACGATCACGCCGAGGAAGATCAGGCCGACGACGAGCATCGCCTTGATCACGTCGAGGCCCTCTTCGGCAGCGGTCTTGGCGGCGAGCGGCAGCATCGCGCCCGACTTTAGAGGCTGTCCGTGCGGAAGGGCAAATTGAGCGCGTCTCCACGCTGCTGCGTTGGACGGCGCCACCGGCAAAGCCGGCGTGGCCTGCTCTGGTCGGCGTCGCAAGCGACGCCTCAGTCGACCCGCAGCCGGTGGCTTGCGAGGGCCCGTTCGGCCTCGGGGCCAGGGGACCAAACCGCGCGAGCGTCCTCGCCGCGGCCGAGCGTCGCGGACGTCGACGCCCATGCCTCGCCGTCTCCGGGCAGGCCGTCGGCACGCAGCTGCGCGCAGAGCGAGATCAGCGCGGCGAGGTCTCGCACCGCCTCGACCGGGCCGGCCTCGGCGATGCGGACGAGGCCGTGCGCGTAGAGGTAGTCGCCGAGCAGCAGCGCCGTGTCCTCGTCGACCGGCTCGAACAGCCGCGGCCGGCCGTAGTGGAGAAGGTACCCCTCGTAGATCGTCTCGAGCCCGACCGCGTACCGCTCCTCACCGAGGGTCGAGAAGACCGGCTCGCGCTCCGGGTGCGGCTTCAGCGCCTCGCCCCAGAGCTTGCTCTCGTTCGCGGCCTCCTGGGCGATCGTCTCCCAGAGGTCGAGCGCTACAGCCACCCGGCGAGCTCCTTCGTCCAGTACGAGACGATCAGGTCGGCGCCGGCACGCTTGATCGCGATCAGCGACTCGAGCGCAGCCTGCCGCTCGTCGAGCCAGCCCCGCGCGCCGGCAGCCTTGAGCATCGCGTACTCGCCGGAGACGTTGTAGGCGCCGACCGGGAGGTCGAAGCGCTCGCGGGCTGCGCGGATCACGTCGAGGTTCGGCAGCGCAGGCTTGACGAGCAGCGCATCGGCGCCCTCGGCCACGTCGAGCTCGCACTCGCGCAGCGCCTCCCGCACGTTGGCCGGGTCGAGCTGGTAGCCGCGGCGGTCGCCGAAAGCCGGGGTCGAGTCCGCCGCTTCGCGGAACGGCCCGTAGAAGGCGGAGGCGTACTTGGCTGCGTAGGAGACGATCGGCAGCTCGTCGTGGCCGTCCTCGTCGAGCGCCGCGCGAATCGCGGCGACGCGGCCGTCCATCATGTCGCTCGGGCAGACGGCGTCGGCGCCTGCAGAAGCGTGCGAGACCGTGGTACGCGCGAGCAGCTCAAGCGTCGCGTCGTTGTCGACTCCGTCGCCCTCGAGCACGCCGCAGTGGCCGTGCGAGGTGTACTCGCAGAGGCACACATCGGTCAGGAGCACCAGGCCCGGGCTCGCCTCACGCAGCGCCCGGAGCGCGCGCTGGATGACACCGTCGTCGTCCCAGGCGCCCGAGCCCTCGGCGTCCTTCTCGTCGGGGATCCCGAACAGCAGCACGGCGCGCACTCCGAGCCGCGTCGCCTCCTCGGCTTCGGCGGCGAGATCGTCGACCGAGAGCCGGCCCATGGCCGGAAGGTCGGGGTTCGGCTCGGTGGCGGGACCGACGAACAGCGGCAGGACGAAGTCGTCGAGGTCGAGCCGCGTCTCGCGCACGAGCGCGCGCAGGCGGTCGCTGCGGCGGAGGCGGCGCAATCGCGTGATCGGAAAGGCACTCACACCAACAATCTACGCGCTCCCACCCGGGCGAGCCCGCCGAAGACCGCGCCCAGCGCGACGAGCCACAGGCCCTCCTTGACGACCTCCCGCCAGGGGCTCAGGTCGTAGAGGGCGGAGCGGAAGAAGCGCACCGCGTGGGCGAACGGCAGCAGGTCGCTGAGCCAGCCGGCAGGCGGCACGACCTCCGCGGGGATCAGGCCCAGGAAGACGATCGGCATCACCACGAGCAGCGCGACCAGCGACGCTGAGCGGGCTTCGCGAGCCAGGGCGCCGAGCAGCGCACCCAGCGCGCCGAGCGAGCCGCCGGCCAGCAGGAGGCCGAGCACGAGCAGCGGCAAACGCCGCCACGGCTCGCCGCCGGTGACGTTCCCTATCTGGATGATCAACCCGAAGGCGAGGGCGATCGCGAGCCCGAGCACGACGGCCACCAGCGCGGAGAGCGCGACCTTCGACCAGACCAGCTGCCCCAGCCCGACGAGCCCGCGCGCCAACCGGCCGACGACGTTCTCGTCGCGCTCGGCGGCCAGCGACCCAGCCGCGAGCAGCAGTGCGAGGAAGGTGATCGTCACGCCGAGCGCGTAGGCCTGCACCTCGGCCGAGAGCGCCCACGAGCGGCCGCGGTCCTGCTCGCGGACCAGTTCGATGGGATGCGCCGTCGAGCTGAGCGCGTCGTTCGTGTTCGCCAGCGCGAGCCGCGCGTCGTGCAGGAAGTCGAGCAGCTGCGCCCGCCGCGGCGAGGCCGGCATCGACCGCAGCACGTCCTGGGCCCGCTCGATCCCGAGCACCGTGATCGGCGCGCCGAGGAAGCTGCCGTCGCCGCCGTGCAGGATCAGCTTCACGTAGCGCAGGTTGCTGGCGATGTACGCGCGCTGCAGCTGCCGGTTGAGCGTGTAGACGAGCGCCTGCACCTGCTGCTCGACGCGCGAGGAGATCGTGCCGGTCGAGAGCTGCAGCTGCAGCTGCGGGCTCCGCACCATCCCGCGGAGCGTCGAGATGAACCCGGGCGGAACGGTCACGACAGCGACCACGCGCCCGTCGGCGAGCTGCCGCTCGGCCTCCTCGCTCGACAGGCG
>JBIOZO010000222.1:0-21155 GCA_044871215.1 Gaiellaceae bacterium
GAGGCGCTACCCGCGAACTTCCCGTCGGTGGAAGTAAACGCGTATTCGTAGCCGCTGACCGTGTCGCTGTAGCTCTGCGCCGCAAGTGCGGTCGGCGCAGCCACCAGCAGAGCGAGGGCGGCGGCCAGGAGGATGATCAATCGCTGCGGATTCATCGGTTCCCCTCTTCCTCGTCGTGTGCGGGACCGCGTACCCGCGTCGCAGGGTTCGGAACATCGGAGACCTACCAGGGCCTCTCCGACGACTCCGTCGCCGTGTTCGCCTCGAAGGGCGGCACGCCGACGAACCCGGACTGGTTCCACAACGTCGCCGCGAACCCCGATGTGACCGTCGAGCTCGGCACGGAGACGTTCTCCGCGACCGCACGTGTCGCAGAGGGCGCCGAGCGAGCAGCGATCTGGGAGCAGCAAAAGCGCGACTGGCCCGGTTTTGCCGATTACGAGGCGAAGACCAAGGGCATCCGAGAGATTCCCGTGGTCGTGCTCGAAAAGAAGCCGGCCTAGGCCCGGCGACAAAGCGATATGCGAATCTTCGTCGCCAGGGCTTCCGGGGTGCCGCCGCTCCTCGATTCCCCGCCGCGGATTGCCACGATCGCCGAGCCCGACGGCCAGCCGCGGGCCAACCCCTGATCCAGACAGGGACACTCGCTTAGGTCGAGCAGCGAGACTAGGCGCGTGCAGGCACCCGTGATCCAGTACACGCAGAGCGGTGACGTCTCGATCGCGTACGCCATCAGCGGCGAAGGGCCGATCGACATCGTGTTCGTCCACGGCTACATGAGCAATCTCGAGGTCGAGTGGGAGGACCCTGGCCACGTCGCCTTCTTCACGGGCCTCGCTGCCGCGGCGCGGGTGATCCGTTTCGATCGCCGCGGCTCCGGCCTTTCCGATCGCGCGCGCGACGTGCCGACGCTCGAGGCGCGCATGGACGACGTGCGCGCGGTGATGGACGCGGCGGGATCGCCGCGAGCGGTGCTGGTCGCGACGTTCGAGGCCGCGTCCATGGCGATGCTCTTCGCCGCGACATATCCAGAGCGCGTAGCCGCCCTCGTCCTCTTCTATCCCCTCGCCAAAGGTGTGTGGTCTCCGGACTACCCCTTCGCACCGACGGAGGAGCAGTACCGCGAAGAGTTCGACGAGATCCGGGAGAGCTGGGGCAAGCCCGAGCAGGCCGAGCGGTTCCTGCGCAGGGCGGCGCCCTCGGTCGCGGACGACCCGCAGGTCGTCGCGTGGGCGATGCGCATGTATCGGCAGGCCGCAAGCCCCGGCGCGGCTCTGGCGCTGCGGCGGATGGTGATGAGCGTCGACGTCCGCGACGTCCTCCCGTCGATTCATGTGCCGACGCTGGTCGTGCACACGAGCGTCGACCGCGGGGAGCCCGCCTACATCGCGGACCGAATCCCCGGAGCACGCCGGCTGGAGCTCGAGAGCCGGCACCACGTCTTCTGGCTCGCGGAAGGATTTCCCGAGGCGACCATCGAGTTCGCTCGCTCCGCCTGGGGCGAGCCCGAGCCGGACACGCTGCTCGCCACGGTGCTCTTCACCGACATCGTCGGCTCGACCGCGAAGGCCGCTGAGCTCGGCGACCGCGCCTGGACCGACCTCGTCGAGCGGCATCACGCCCTCGTTCGCGCGCAGCTCGATCGCTACCGCGGCCGCGAGTTCGACACGGCCGGAGACGGATTCTTCGCCACGTTCGACGGCCCGATCCGCGCGATCCGTTGCGCGCTGGCCGTTCGCACCACGGTCCGCGAGCTCGGCCTCGAGATCCGGGCCGGTCTGCACACCGGCGAGTGCGAGCTGATCGGCGAAAAGCCCGGCGGGATCGCCGTGAACATCGGCGCACGCGTCGCCGCAGAGGCTCAGCCGGGCGAAGTGCTCGTCTCCCAGACCGTGAAGGACCTCGTCGCCGGCTCGGGGATCGCGTTCGAAGACCGGGGCGCCGCGTCGCTCAAGGGCGTCCCCGGCGAATGGCGGCTCTACGCAGTCACCGCAGACGAGCGGCCTGGCTAGTTAGGAACGGATGCCCCGAGGGGGGAAACCGGGTTCCCCCCCGTGCTCATGGGGGCGGCGGGAATCGAACCCGCGAACGATTCCGACCGAGTGTCGGATCGAGGCTTTCTAGGACGGGCGACGACAACCGTAGTTCGTCGTCCCGGCCGTCCGACCACCGGCCGTAGAGCCGTCGAAGGGGGACTTCGACCCCTACCCAGACCTAGAGACACCCGTCCGTGGCGCCCCAGGGCGCGGGCAGACGGAGCGAGCAGTGCAATTTTGCACTCGCGCGGTAACGCACGACCTGGGCGCGCTCGAGCTCCGGGCCGACGACGAACGCCGGCAGCAAACGGCAGACGTTCAAGGCGTACTGCTTCCCCGCAAGGAGGCAGTGCGCTTCGACCCGCCTCTTGCTCGGCAGTCTCCCGAGGCCCGAGACTAGTGACGCAGTAAGGCCCTAGCGCCTGCTAGTGCGGGCAGGCCGCAGGAGCCGAAGGCGCACCTCCTGCTCGACTGTGACCGCTCGATGAGTGGCATCGAGGCGGCGGGCCAGTGCCGGCGGGACTCGGGTGTCGCGCCACTCGCGCGCGGTTTCGAGGCATTCGGCCCCGTCGTCGAAGCTATCGGTGACGATGAACCGTTGCTCGTGTAGGAGGGCGTAGAGCCCGGCGGCCCACGTCTCGGCGAAGCGCTGGTCGACTGCGTCGATCGTGACGGCCCAGGCTCGCAAATCGAGTCTGCCGAGCTCGGCATCCTCCGTGGCGACGCGCGGGCTCCGGGAGACTGGCTGCGTGTCGATCAGGAACCCCTCAGGGGCGAGCGTGGCATGGATGTTGCGCAGGGCGTCCACGACACCCTCGGGCGGGACGCATCACAACGACCAGCCGCAGAGCGCGATGTCGAAACGTTCAGACGGAAGGTCGAGCGCCTCGGCGTCGTGGACGGCGAACCGAACCCTGCTGCGCTCCTCTTCGCTGAGCGCCGCACGCGCGGCGGCGACGTTCTCCGAGCTGGGGTCGAACGCATAGACGGACGCTGCGCGCTCGGCGGCAAACGCTGTCAGGCGGCCCGTTCCGCAACCCACGTCGAGCACTCGCTTTCCGTCAAGCGAGGCGAGCGCTGCGATCGCTGCCGTCTCCACCCCGGCCTCGTCGCGCCGGTGCATCGAGGCTACGCCTGCGCCTTGTATGCCTTGACGGTCGTGCCCCGCGCCCCGAACTTCTGCGCCTTGCGGCGCGTGTCTTCGAACTTCGAACGCGCGTAAGTGTCAACGAGCTGACCGGTCTCGATCCGCTCGAAGCCGTGTCTCTCTAGGAGTCTCGCGTACGCTGCTTCCAGCAGCGCGCCGGCAATTCAGCCGGTCCAGAGGTCGATGTTGCGCCGGCCTTCCTCACTGACCGGGTTCTGGATCGTTACATCCGCAATCTGCATTCGTCCGCCAGGGACGAGCACCCGGTGGAGCTCAGAGAAGACGGCGTCCTTGTCTGGGATCAGGTCGATAACGCCGTTCGAGACGACGACGTCGAAGCTCGCGTCCGGGAACGGCAGGCTCTCTGCCTCGCTCTCGACAAACTCGACGTTCTCGAGCCCCATCTCGGCTGCAGAGGCTCGAGCTTTTGTGAGCATTGCCGGTGTCATGTCGATCCCAGTCACGTGGCCTTTCTCGCCCACCATCTGCGCGGCGACAAGCGAATCGGTTCCAGCGCCGCTGCCGAGGTCGAGCACCCGCTCCCCAGGGTTGAGCCTGCCTAGTTGCCAAGGGTTTGCCACGCCGGCGAACGATTCAACTGCCGACTCGGGCACCTGAGCGAGCTCGTCCGGGTAGCCGAGGTCTTCGGCCCAGGCGCGCCCGGTTGGAAAGATGAAGTCCTGCTCGGGTTGCTCGGAGACTGAGGAATACGTCTTCTTGATCTCGTCCTTCAAGACATCGACATCGATGTCGACCTCGACGGCCATCAGATCACCTCCGTGACGGACGTAGCCGTTTCTTCATGGTGAGAGTCATCAGCGCATCCTCTCAGTAGCTGACGGTCGCGTCGACTCCCGCCCATTCGCTTCGCGCGGAGTGCGATGATCGTCGGCATCGGGTTGCACGACGCGAAGGAAAAGGAGGCTCAGATGTCAGGTGTCGAGATAGGCGACTTCGGCTCACCCGACGAGACCCGGACGCCGGACAAGACGACGATCGAGATCGTCCGGATGGGCGGTGCGAATGCGTCGCGAATGCGTTTGGAGCCTGGCTGGAGATGGTCCGAGTGCGTCAAGCCAGTCGTGGGAGGCGAGCGCTGTCAGGCCCACCACGTCGGTCTGCTGCAGTCCGGCACGATGGGCGTCGTTCACGAGGACGGGACCGAGCAGGAAATTCGCGCGGGCCAGGCGTACGTAATCGAGCCCGGGCACGACGCTTGGGTCGTCGGCGACGAGCCCGTCGTCGGATTCGAGTTCGATTCACGGACTGCCGAGGAGTACGCGAGAGGCTGAGCAGCGGCTGCGCCGCTGGATGTGCGACGAGTGCGCCGCGGCCGAGCCCACCTGGACACCAGTGACCTCGAAACCGCGCTCAAGGCGCTGAACGAGGCGAATCAGTGACACGACGGAATCGTTCCGATCGGAAACCCGCGTTTTGCGGGAAGTATGGAGGCGGCGGGAATCGAACCCGCGTCCGCGGACGCACCGGTCAGAGCGTCTACAAGCTTAGGCTGCCGTTGCGTTTCGCCCGGCGGCCGGTTGGCAGCCGACCAACCTCCGGGCTAGCCATCCTTTGGTGTCGCGCTTCGGGCGATTGGCTCTCCCTAGGCGCCGAGCCCGTTTTCTGACGCCGCTACCCGAGCCACGGGCCGAGCTCGGAGCGACGCGCTTCGCTACGGGTTAGGCAGCGAGAGCGAGTGCGGAGTTGTCCTTCGCACTTGCTTGGTGTCCCGGTTGTTTTAGGAGGCCGACCGGGGACCTCCGCTTGCGACTCTGCCGGCGTAACGACCACGTCGAAACCAGGTCGCCCCCGTATGTTCAGTGCCGTAAGTGTAGCCGCCGGGGTGGGTTTTCCCCGTGCGCGAGCACTTCGGCCGTCTGCAGCTCGAAGAAGAACGTCGAGCCGCGCTCCTCGTTCGGCTCGACCCAGATCCGTCCGCCCATGCGGTCGATCAGCTCCTTGCAGATGTAGAGCCCGAGACCCGTGCCGCCGACGCCGCGCCTCATCTGGGGGTCGGCGCGGTAGAACTTCTCGAAGATCCGCTCCTGCTCCTCCGGCGCCACGCCGAGGCCTTCGTCGCACACGTGGAAGCGCACGAGGTCACCGCGCTCGTGGACGCCGACCTCGACCCGGCCCCCGTCGGGCGAGTACTTGATCGCGTTCTCGACGAGGTTCACGAGCACCTGCCGCACCTTGTCGAGGTCGGCGGCGACCGTGGGGAGGTTGTCGTCGGCGTCCGTCTCCAGCGTGACGGACGGCGGCGCGTGGAGGCGCGCGGCCTCGACGACGCGTTCGACGAGGTCGTGGCCGTCGAACGGCTCGAGCTCCAGCTCGAGACGGCCGGCATCGAGCTGGTTGGCCAGCAGGATCTCGTTCACGATCCGGCCGAGCCGCTCGGACTCGTCCGCGATCAGGGTCACGAAGCGCTCGCGGCCGGTCTCGTCGAGGGCGAAGTCGTGGCGCAGCAGCGTCTGCGCGGCACCGTAGACGGCGGCGAGCGGGGTTCGCAGCTCGTGCGAGGCGGTGGCGATGAAGTCGGCCTTGATCTCGTCGAGCTCGCGCGCGTCGGTGAGGTCGCGGAAGGCATAGACGGTGCCGCCGAAGAAACGCACGCCCGAGATCGCGATCCAGCGCTCGCCGCGGGTGGTCTCGATCGGGATCAGCACCTCTTCGTGGCCCGGGTCCGGCGAGGCCGAAACGGGAACGGTGCCGACCGCGGCCTTCCAGCCCGGGATCGCGTCGACCGCCGGACGGCCGACGACCTCCTCGGCCTCGATGAACGTGATCGCCTCGGCGGCCGGGTTCCAGATCCGGACGACGCCGTTGCGGTCGAGCAGCAACACACCGTCGGCCACGTGCTCCAGCACCCAGGCGGCGTCGGAGCGCTCCTCGACGGCCCGGAAGAGCCTCGCGCGATCGAGTGCCAGGGCCACGCGCGACGCGAGGTCCTCTGCGAGGCCGACGTCGTCGGCCGAGTAGACGGGGCCGCGCTCGGTGCGCGCGAGCGTGAGGACGCCGAGCGGCTGCTTGCGCGCCCAAACCGGCGCGCAGATCACCGAGCGCGTGTTGAGGCCGAGGAACGTGGACCGCTCGCCGGCCGAGCCGTCGCCGAGCGGAGGCAGCACCTGCGCGCGGCCGCTCTCGAATACCGCGTGCACCTCGGTCTCCGGATGGTCATGCGGCCGCTTGGCCCCGTTCGGAGCGGTGAGCTCAGCGCGCGCGACCGCGGCTCGGCGAAGCTCGTTCGCCTCATCGACGACGTCGATCACGCACCAGTCCGCGAAGTCGGTGACGACGAGCTCGGCGAGGCGCGTGAGTGCGCCGTCCAGCTCGACCGAGGCCGAGATCTCGTTGCCGGCCCGACGGAGCAGCTCGAGCCGCGACTGGCGCTCGGAGCTCTCGGACGCAGCTTCCCGCTCGGCTGCCTGCAGGAGCTCGCTTCGGTCCTCGGAGCGCCTTAGCTCTCCGACGTCGCGCAGGAAGGTCTGGATGTAGAGCGGCTCGCCGTGCGAATCTCGGACGGTCGAGCTGTCCTCGCGGATCCAGACGGCGCGGCCGTCGCGGGCGAGGAGTCGGTAGTCGAGCGACACCGGCGCTCCGCCGGCGACGCGCTCGAGCTCGGGCAGCAGGCGCTCGCGGTCGTCGGGATGGAGCAGCTTGTCGTAGAGCTCCGGCTGCGCACGCCACTCGGCAGCGGAGTAGCCGGTCAGCTCCGTGATCGCAGGAGCAACGTAGAGCGTGCGAGCGGGATCGGCGGAATCCCGTAGCCACGTCACGAGCGGCAAGCCGTCGAGCAGGGCAAGGTGCCGCGCCTCGGCGCGCTCCAGATCCTCGCGCTGAGCACGCTCGCCGGATCGAGCGCGGCGCACGAGCCACACCGTCAACGCCAGAGCGGCCAGCCAGCTGACGGCAGCCACGACGATCCGCGCGTCGCGCCCGTCGAGCAACACGAGGAGAACAGCGGCGGCTCCAGCAAGTGCCAGAGCGGCGACGCCGGCAAGCCCGCTACGGGCGCGGTACTTCTCGACAGACAACACGACGGCGGCTCGACCCAGCGTAGCTCCCGTCCCGGCGCGCTACAAGGCTTTCACGGCAATCCCTATGGTTGCTCACGTGATCTCGATCTCCCCGGTCGCCGACGAGAACGACGAGCAGCTCTCGCTCGACGCGTACCAGGCGGCCTGGCCGCACGAACGCTTCGGTCTTCCTGAGGTTCAGTCGTTCAAGCGGCAGCTGCTCGACCACGCCGACCTGCTCGCGCGCGAGGACGGGGCGCTGCTCGGCTCGGGCTTCGCAGCGCTCTTTCCTGGGTTCCGCGACCGCGCGACCGTGTTCGTCACGGTGCCGCCGTTGAGGCGGCGGCGAGGGGCCGGCTCGGCGCTCTACGCCGCGCTCTCCGACTGGGCGCGCGAGCGCGAGCTTGAGTCGTTGATCGCTGTCGTCGCCGACAATGACCCCGAGAGCATCGCCTTCGCGGAGCGGCGCGGCTTCGCCGAGGAGCGGCGCGAGAAAGGCGTCTCGCTCGACCTGACCGCAATCGAGCCGCCGCGGGTCGACCCGCCGCCGGGCGTCGAGATCGTAACCTGGGCCGAGCGGCCCGAGCTGACGCGCGGCCTCTACGAGGTCTCGGTCGAGGCCTCGCCCGACGTGCCCGGCTACGAGGACGAGGAGCACGAGTCGTTCGAGGCCTGGCTCGCGCACGACATGCAAGGCCCCGGCGACCGGCCAGAGGCGACGTTCGTTGCGGTCGCGGGCGACGACGTCGTCGGCTACGCAAAGTTCTCGCTCAACACGATCGACACGACCAGCGCCTACCACGACCTGACCGCAGTCCGGCGCGCCTGGCGAGGTCGCGGCGTGGCCCGGGCGCTGAAGGTGACGCAGATCGCCTGGGCCAAGGCGAATGGCTACCAGGAGCTGCGCACCGGTAACGACGAGCGCAACACGGCGATGCGCCACCTGAACGCTCAGCTCGGCTACAAGCCCGCGATCGGGCGGATCTTCCTGCGGGGGCCGCTGGTGTGATCGAAACGGAGCGGCTCCGGCTCGTCCCGCTCGACGAGGAGCTGATGGAGGCGCTGCTCGTCCGCGGCGAGGTGCCGTTCGCCGTGCCGGGCGACTGGCCCAACGACCACGACGCGCGGTTCCTCGCCCTGCGCCTGCAGCAGCTGCGCGAAAGCCCCGAGCGGCGCGCGTGGCCGGTGTGCGCGATCGTGCTCGACGGCGCGATGGTCGGGCACATCGGCTACCACGGGCCGCCGGGCGCCAATGCGCGCCGCGTGCCCGACGCGGTCGAGGTGGGCTACACGGTCTTCCCCGCGCACCGCCGCCAGGGCTATGCGACTGAGGCGGTACGCGGGCTGCTGGAACACGCCCGGGAGCAGGGCGTCCACCGGTTCATCGCGTCGGTCGGACCGCAGAACGCTCCGTCGCTCGCGCTCGTGCGCCGGCTCGGCTTCGTGGAGGTCGGCAGCCACTGGGACGACGAGGACGGCGAGGAGCTCGAGTTCGAGCTCAGCGACGCCGCGACTTGAGCTCGCGCTCGATTCGCCGCTTCGACTCGCGATCGGCGATGTCGCGCCGCTTGTCGCGGCCTTCCTTGCCGCGCGCGAGGGCCAGCTCGACCTTGGCGCGGCCGTCCTTGAAGTAGAGGCGAGTGGGCACGATCGTGAGGCCCTTCTCGGCCACCTGCGAGCTGAGCCGGTCGATCTCGCGCCTGTGCAGCAGCAGCTTGCGCGCGCGGTCGGGGTCGTGCGGCGCGATCGACGCCTGCTCGTAGGGCGGGATGTGGAGGCCGACGAGCCAGAGCTCGCCGTCACGCGCATCGGCGTAGGCGCGCTGCAGGATCGCGTGGCCCAGACGCAGCGACTTGACCTCGCTGCCCTGCAGGGCGAGGCCGGCCTCGAGGCGCTCGAGGAAGTGGTAGTCGTGCCGCGCGCGGCGGTTCTCGGAGATCAGCTTCTCGGCCACGCGCTCGATTGTAGGTTGGCGCAGTTTCGGCACGAAGGCGTCGCACACTTGCGCGTTTGCCGTCGATACGCTCGCCGTGGGCGGCGGGTGGACCGATCCCCCCCCAAGGGTGGGGCCGCGTGCGCGCGTGAACCTAGTTCCGCGTGCCGGCGGGCTCGAGCTCGACCTTGCCTTCCGTCCGGCGGAGGTCGGCGACGCGGACTTCGATCGGGTCGCCAAGGCGGTACGTGCGGCCGCCTCGCCGGCCGACGAGCGCCGTGGCCAGCTCGTTCAGCTCGAAGTAGTCGCCCGGAAGGCGCCGCGCGGGGATGTAGCCCTCGAACACGTCGCCGAAGCGGGCGAAGAGGCCGGACGGGATCAGTCCGGTGATCTCGCCTTCGAAGGTCGCCTCCCAGCCCTGCTCGAACAGGCGCTGCTCGAGCAGCCACGCGAGACACAGCTCGTCGGCGCGGTACTCCAGCTTCGAGGCATGCCGCTCGCGCTCGGAGGCGTGCTGCGCGTGACCGGCCAGGTCGTCGGGCAGGGGCTCGTCGGAGACGCCGAGCTCACGGAGCAGCGCCCGGTGGACGACCAGGTCGGGGTAGCGGCGGATCGGAGACGTGAAGTGGCAGTAGGCGGAGCTCGCGAGACCCATGTGACCGAGGTTTGCCGGGTCGTAGCGGGCCTGCTTGAGTGCCTGGAGCACGAGCGGCGGGAAAGCCTCGCGACCGCGGCCGGCGCGGTGGACGTAGTCGGTCACCAGCTCGCTGGCCGCTCCGGCAAGCGCGGCCGCGTCGCTCGGGCCCATCCGCTCCGGCGCCGGCGGCGTGGGCACGCCGAGGTCGGCGAGCCGCGCGAGCAGCAGCGAGACCGCCTGCGGCTCCGGCCGCTCGTGAACGCGGTAGAGCGCCTCGCGGCGCCGTCCCGCGAGCAGCTCCGCCACGAGCTCGTTCGCGCGGATCATCAGCTCCTCGATCAGCATGTGCGCGTGGGGCTCCGACTCGCGCCACGCGCCTTCCACCCCACCCCGGCCGTCGAAGGCGAAGACGACCTCCGAGCTCTCGACGCGCAGCGCGCCGCGCGCGAAGCGTTCGTCGCGCAGCCGCTGCGCGAGGGCCTCGGCCCGCTTCAGCGCTGCGGCCAGTTCGGGCTCGGCGCGCTCGTGGCCGGCGAGGATCGCCTCGGCTTGCCCGTAGGTCAGCCGCGCCGCGCTGCGGATGACGGAGCGGTAGAACGTCGGCTCACCGCCGTCCAGGGGGAACTCGACGGTCACGCAGAGTCGGTCGACGTTCGGCCGCAGCGCGCAGAGTTCCTCCGACAGCTCGGGAGGCAGCATCGGCGAGACCAGCCCCGGCACGTAGACCGAGAACGCCCGGTCGGCGGCGCCGCGGTCGACCGGCGATCCGGCCTGCACGAACCACGAGACGTCCGCGATGTGCACGTACGCGCGGTCCTCCTCGACGGTCAGTGCGTCATCGAAGTCCTTCGCGGTGTCGGGATCGATCGTGAACGTCAGCCGGTCGCGCAGGTCGACCCGGCCCGAGGAATCGATCGACGGTGAGTCGTAAGCCTCGAAGCCGCGGAGCTCACCCTCCTCGACGAGCAGGCCCTGCAGCACGACCTCGATCGAGCTCGCCGGCCCGAGCACGCGTTCGACCCGGGCGCGGCCGCGTCCCTTCCGCACGACGGCGAGGTCGCCCGGCCCGCCCTGGGTGCGACGGTCGAGCAGCAACGGCGTGCCCGGAACGAAGTACGGCTCGCCTACGAGGTGCTTGCCTCGCGACGCGAGTTCGACGACGACTAAGGCGTCGCTTGCGATGCCGACCTCAGGACGCGCGGGCTCGGCCCGTGCGTCCGTCGGAAATGACCGGTCGACCCGATCGAGTCAGTCGAACCGCTCCTGAGGTCAGACCTGGAGGAAACGGCGAATTGTCAGCCCTGAGCCGAGGGCGCCAAGGGCGAGGCCGGCCGCGAGCACGATCAGGACGTGGAGGCCGAAGGGCCAGGCATGGATGTCGGAGGCGTTGGTCAGGTGGATCAGCGGCATGAACAGCTCACGCCCGAGGACCAGCAGGATCACCGCGAGTACCGCCCCGCCCAACCCGCAGAGCAGGCCTTCGATCATGAACGGGCCGCGCACGAACCAGTTCGTCGCCCCGACGAGCTTCATCACCTCGATCTCCCTGCGACGCGCGAAGATCGAGAGGCGAATCGTGTTCGCCACGAGCAGCGTCGAGGAGACGAGCAGCACCACGAAGGCGATCAGCACCACGATCCACAGGTAGCGCGCGACCGAGAGGACGCGGTGCGAGATCCGGCTGCAGCTCTCGGTCGTCGCGTTCTGCGCCGCCTTCGTGCCGGGCGCCGGCGGGCAGAAGCTCTCGATCCCCTTCAGGTTCGCGTCGCCGAGCTGCGCGGCGATCGTGTCGATCTGCTCGGCCTGGTGCGGGTAGACCTTGAACGCGTTCGGAAACGGGTTGTACGGCAGGCTGTTGACCATCGCCGGGTGCTTCCTCCGCTCCTGCGCCAGAGCCTGGTTCTTGGAGACGAACTGGATTCGCTTCACCTGCGGCATCGCCTGCAGCGCCGCCCGCGTCTTGTCGATCTGTCCGCTGGTGGCCTCGCCCTCGCTTGGGCAGCGGAGGTCGGTGCAGAAGTAGACGTTGACGAGCAGCTGCTTCTTGTAGTGGTCGCTCAGCGAGAGCGCCCAGCTGCCGAGGCCCACGACCAGGCCGAGCATGAACATCCCGATCAGCACCGTCGTCGTGGCCGCGAACGTGGTCGAGAGGTTGGCTCCGAGCGAGCGGATCGCCTCGGAGACGACGACGCGGAAGCGGCTCATTCGGTCGTGTACCCGCCGCGGCGCTCGTCGCGCAAGAGCTTGCCGCCCTCGAGCGCGATCACGCGCTTGCGCATCTTGTCGACCATCTCGCGGTCGTGGGTCGCCATCAGGATCGTCGTGCCCGAGCGGTTGATCCGGTAGAGGAGCTGCATGATCCCGACGCTCGTGTCGGGGTCGAGGTTGCCCGTCGGCTCGTCGCAGATCAGGAGCGGCGGGTGGTTGACGAACGCGCGCGCGATCGAGACCCGCTGCTGCTCGCCGCCGGAGAGCTCGTCGGGCAGCGACGACATCTTGTGAGTGAGCCCGACCATGTTCAGCACCTCGGGCACCTTGCGCCGGATGTTGGTCGAGTTCTCGCCCTGCACTTTGAGCGCGTAGGCCACGTTCTCGGCGGCCGTGCGGTTGGGCAGCAGCTTGAAGTCCTGGAAAACGCAGCCGACGTTGCGCCGCAGCAGAGGCACCTTCTTGCGCTTCAGCCGGCCGAGGTCGCGGCCGCCGACGACGATCTTGCCGCGGGTCGGCTCGATCTCCTTCAGCACGAGGCGGATGACCGTTGACTTGCCGGAGCCGGAGGCACCGACGATGAAGACGAACTCGCCCTTGTCGATCTCGAAGGACACGTCCTGCAGCGCGGCCACGTCCGGCTCGTAGATCTTCGTCACGTTCTCGAAGGTGACCATCGCCGAGCTCGACGGCGCTGCCGAAGGCACCGCGGGCTCCTGGTCGAGAACCGCTGTGGAGGTGTCTGTGTGCTGGAGTTCGGGTTCCTGCACGGCGAAAAATGAGCGAGGCCGGCGGGGCACCGACGGCAGGGCTACGGCGGCGAACTCTAGCTAAACGGGTGGCTAGACGACCTTTCCGGCCGCCTTCGCGAGCAGGTATTCGCGAACGAAGTCGTCGAGCGCGCCGTCGAGAACTGCCTGCGTATTGCCGGTTTCGTGCTCCGTGCGGTGATCCTTGACCAGCTGGTAGGGGTGCAGGACGTAGCTCCGGATCTGGCTGCCGAAGTCCGCCTGCTGCGCGGCGCCCCGCTCCTTGGCGAGCTCCTCCTCGCGGCGTTCCTGCTCCTGCTCGAGCAACCGCGACTTGAGCATCCGCAGGGCGGTCTGCTTGTTCGAGCTCTGGCTGCGCTCGTTCTGGCACTGGACGACGATCCCGGTCGGAACGTGCGTGATCCGCACCGCCGAGTCGGTCTTGTTGACGTGTTGCCCACCGGCCCCGCTCGCGCGATAGGTGTCGATGCGCAGGTCCGCCTCGTCGATGTCGACGTCGTCGTCCTCGGGCAGGAGCGGCGCGACGATCACCTGCGCGAAGCTCGTGTGCCGGCGATGAGCCTGGTCGAAGGGGCTCAGGCGCACGAGCCGGTGCACGCCACGCTCGGCCTTCAGGATCCCGTAGGCGTTCTCGCCTCGCACCGCGAAGGTCGCCGACTTGAGGCCCGCCTCCTCGCCGGGGCTCGCCTCGAGTAGGTCGGTCTTGAAGCTTCGGTCCTGCGCCCAGCGGAGGTACATGCGCAACAGGATCTCGGCCCAGTCCTGCGCATCGGTGCCGCCGGTGCCGGCGTGGATGGTCACCAGCGCGTCGCCCGCGTCGTACTCGCCGGAGAAGAGCGCGTCCTCCTGCAGGCGATCGAGCTCGCTACGGAGCGGCGCGATGCTCGTCGCGATCTCGTCCTCCATCTCGCCGTCCATGGCGAGCAGCTCCTGGGCGTCCTGGTAGTCCTGGAGCAGACCGCGGTAGCGCTCGAGGCGGCGCGTCAGGCGCGCGTGCTCGGCGCTGACCTGCGCCGCGTGCTGCTGGTCGTCCCAGAATCCCGGCGCAGCCAGCTCTTCTTCGAGCTCGGCGACCCGGCTCTCGAGTCGATCCGGGTCAAAGGTAATCACGGACCCAGGCGAGCTGGGCCCCGATCTCCTGGAGCTGTTGGTCGAGCGGGACTGCGGGTGCCTGGTCGGCCATCGCCTACGCGCCGTGGCAGCGCTTGAACTTCTTGCCGCTGCCGCACCAGCACGGGTCGTTGCGGCCGAGGTTCTTCTCGCGCTCGCTCGTCACGCGCTGCTGGGTCATCACGGAGCCGCCGCCCGCGTCGAGCGAGCCCGCCGTCACCCCCGCCGCCTCGCCGAGCAGCATGCCGCTGCTCCCACCCGCGGCGGCGATCGCCTGCGCGCCGGCGAGCGACTCGTGCTCGTACGCGAACCCGTCACCGGCTTGAGCGGCCTGGGCCCGCTGGAGCTGGTCGGCCTCCTCGACCTCGATCTCGGCGTGGAAGAGCGTCCGCACGACCTCGTCGCGGATCTCGAGGTTCAGCTCCTCGAACATCCGGTGCCCCTCGCTCGTGTACTCGACGAGGGGATCCTTCTGCGCCATCGAGCGGAGGTGGACGCCCTCACGCAGGTAGTCCATGTTCTCGAGGTGCTCGCGCCAGCGGTGGTCGACGACCTGCAGGATCACGAAGCGCTCGACGTCGCGTAGCAGCGGTTGGTCCGTCTCTGGGTTCGGGCCGAGCGCCTGCTCCTTCTCCTTGTATGTGTCGCGGGCGTCCTCCTGGAACTCGTCGACGAGGGCGGCGCGGTCGAGGCCCACTTCCTCGCGCAGCTCCTCGGGCGTGATCGGGTCGTCGCTGGCGTAGACGTCGACCATCGCCTTGCAGAGCGCCTCGAGGTCCCAGTCGTCCTCGAACTCGCCCGTCGTGTACTGGTTCACGGTCGCCTCGATCACCTCGTCGATCCAGAGCCCGACCTCCTCGGAGAGATCCTCGCCCTCGAGCACGCGACGGCGCTGCTCATAGATCACCGTGCGCTGCTTGTTCATCACGTCGTCGTACTTGAGGACGTTCTTGCGCATGACGAAGTTCTGCTCCTCGACCTTCTTCTGCGCGTTCTCGATCTGGTTCGAGAGGATCTTCGCCTCCATGGGCTGGTCGTCCGGCACCTTGAAGCGCTCCATGATGTTGTAGATCCGGTCGCCGGCGAACAGCCGCACGAGGTCGTCCTGGCCGGAGAGGTAGAAGCGCGACTCGCCCGGGTCGCCCTGGCGGCCGGAGCGGCCGCGGAGCTGGTTGTCGATGCGCCGCGCTTCGTGCCGCTCGGTGCCGAGCACGTAGAGGCCGCCGAGCTCCTTGATCCCGTCGGCGAGCTTGATGTCGACGCCGCGACCGGCCATGTTGGTCGCGATCGTGACCGCGCCCTTCTGGCCCGCCTCCTGGATGATCCCGGCCTCCTTCTCGTGCTGCTTCGCGTTCAGCACCTTGTGCGGGATGCCCTGACGGTCGAGCAGCTGGGAGAGGTGCTCGGAGACCTCGACCGAGATCGTGCCGACGAGCACCGGCTGGCCGATCTCGTGGCGCTCCTTGATGTCGGCGATCGCCGCGTTGTACTTCGCCTCCGCGGTCTTGAAGATCATGTCGTTCTTGTCGTCGCGGGCGACCTGGACGTTCGTCGGGATCTCGACCACGTGCAGGCCGTAGATCTCGACGAACTCCTTCTCCTCGGTCTTCGCGGTACCGGTCATTCCGGCGAGCTTGTCGTAAAGACGGAAGTAGTTCTGCAGGGTGATCGTGGCGAGCGTCTGGTGCTCCTCCTGGATCCGGACGCCCTCCTTCGCCTCGACCGCCTGGTGCAGGCCCTCCGACCAGCGGCGGCCTTCCATGATCCGGCCGGTGAACTCGTCGACGATCTTGACCTCGCCGTCCTGGACGACGTAGTCGACGTCGCGGTGGAACAACGCCTGCGCCTTCAGCGCCTGGTTGAGGTGGTTGACGAGCTGCCCGTTGCGCGGGTCGTAGAGGTTGTCGATCCCGAGCGCCCGCTCGACCGCCTCGATCGAGCCCTGCATCGGCGAGGTGGTCTTGTGCTTCTCGTCGTACTCGAAGTCGGCGCCCGAGGCCTCCGCCGCGCCCTTCGGCTGGCCCGGCTTGGACGCAAACCCCTCGAGCGTCTTGGCGATGCGCGCGAAGTCGTAATAGACCTGAGCCGCAGTCTCGGGCTCCCCGGAGATGATCAACGGCGTGCGCGCCTCGTCGATCAGGATCGAGTCGACCTCGTCCACGATCGCGAAGTCGTGGCCGCGCTGCACGACGCCGTCGAGCGTGACGGCCATGTTGTCGCGCAGGTAGTCGAAGCCGAACTCGGAGTTGGTGCCGTAGACGACGTCGGCCGCGTACGCCTCGCGCCGCTCCTCGAAGGGCATCATGTTCTCGATGAACGCGGCGCGCATGCCGAGGGCGTCCCAGACCGGCTTCGTCCACTCCGGGTCGCGTTTGGCGAGGTAGTCGTTGACCGTGACGAGGTGGACGGCGTTGCCGGTCAGCGCGTTCAGGTACAGCGGCTGGACGGCGACGAACGTCTTTCCCTCACCGGTTTTCATCTCCGCGATGTCGCCCTCGTGCAGGACGATGCCGCCCATCTGCTGGACGTCGAAGAGGCGCACGCCCATCGTGCGCTTGAACGCCTCGCGAACCGCCGCGAACGCCTCGAAGACGAGCTCGTCGACCGGCTCGCCGTTCTCGATCCGCTGCCGGAACTCGGCCGTCTTGCCCGCCAGCTCGGCGTCGCTCAGCGCCTCGAACTCGGGCTCGAGCGTGCCGATATAGGCGGACTGCTCGGCAAGGCGCTTGACGCGGCGCCCTTCGCCGAGGCGCAGGACTTTCTCGAACGATCCAAGCTGCTGAGCCATCGTCTTAGGGTAGCTGGCTTACAGGGGGTCGGCCCCTATCCCGGGGTTCACTGGGGCTCGATCAGCCCGTACCCGCCGTCGCGGCGGCGGTAGACGACGCTTACGGCCTCCGAGTCGTCGCTGCGGAAGACGAAGAAATCGTGACCCACGAGCTCGAGCTGCTGCACGGCCTCCTCGGGGGTCATCGCGTCCAGCGCGAACTGCTTCGTCTTCACGATCTCGAGCTCGAGGTCCTCGGCGGCGAAGGGCGTCTCGGCGTTCGCGTTCGCCCGGGCCGCACGACGGCGCCGGTCACGCGTGCGCGTCCGGTAACGGGTCACCTGCCGCTCGAGCTTCTCGACGAGCTGGTCGATCGAGGCGCGCATGTCAGAAGAGGCCTCGCGAGCACGTAGCACCGGGCCGGACGTCCAGATCGTGGCCTCGGCGACCTGGTTCTCGGCGATGGACGGGTTCTTCTCGAGCATCAGCTCCAGCTCGACTCTCGGGTCGGTCAGCTGCCGCTCGAGCTTGCCGAGCTTTTCCTCGGCATAGGTCCGGATCGCATCGCTGACCTCGAGGTTCCTGCCCTTCACGTGGAACTGCATCACGCTCTCCCTCGACGCTTGCTCCGTAGCAGGAATCTAACGGACGACCCGCGCGAAGGTGATCACCTCGACCCGGCGTGCTCCGGCCTTTCGCAGCGCGCTCGCAGCCGCGTTCGCGGTCGAGCCGCTCGTGTAGACGTCATCGACCAGGGCGACCCGGGAGGGCGACGCGCCGGCAGGGGCGAACGCGCCGGCGACGTTGCGCCGACGGTCGGCCAGTGCCAGCCCGCGCTGCCGCGAGACCGGTCTCGTCCGGGCGAGCAGCGACGCCACCGGCAGCGACCAGCGTTCGCCGAGCTCCCGCGCGAAGCGTTGAGCCGGCTGGTGCCCGCGCTCGAGGCCGCGTGCCCGGTCGGGGGGAACGAAGGCGATCGCGGATGCGTCCGGCGCGGGCAGCATCTCGACAGCGAGCGCGGCAGCTTCGCTCGCGAGGGTGCGCAGCCCTCGCTCCTTCCAGGCGCGCACGAGTCGACGAACCGCCTCGTCGTAGGCAACCGCGGCGCGAGCGGAGGCGAACGCGAGCCGGCGACCGGCGCACTCGCGGCACCTCGAGACGGGCCACGCGGTCGGAGCGCCACACCGGTCGCAGCGCGGCTCAGCCAGCCGCGGGAGGGCGTCACGGCAGGATGCGCAGAGCTGCTCACCGCCGGTGCTACACACGACGCAGCGCACGGGCAGGATCAGGTTCAGGAGCTTCAGGTCACACCTCACTCACCTCCGCGTCGAGCGTAGGGCGGCGCGAGTCACGCGTGTGTGACGCCTTCGTGTCGGATGTGTGCCGGGCTATCCTCCGGCGGAGAACGCCGCGTCGGCCTCGGCCAGCGTCTCCGCCGAGCCGATGTCGTACCAGCGTCCGCGAACGCGCCAGGCGTACACCGGCACTCGCGGGTAGAGCCACTGCACGAGTCGGCCCGGCTGGTCGGCGTTGTTACCGGCCTCGAGGTACTCGCGCACGAACCCGAGCGAGTCGCGCGGGTAGAAGTAGAGCGCGATCCCGGTGAGCGTGCTGCGCGGCTCCTCAGGCTTTTCCTCGAAGAAGGTCAGCCGGTCGTCCTCGTCGAGGTCGATGGCGTTGTAGCGGCGAATCGCGTCGAGGTCGCCCACGTCGTAGACGCCCAGCACGGGAGCTCCCTTCGCCGCCGCGAAGTCGCCGAACGGCGCGAGGCTCTCGCTGAAGAGGTTGTCGCCGGCCAGGACGATCAGGTCGTCGTCGATCCCGGCCTCACGGATCGTCAGGTCGAGGTCGCCGATCGCGCCGAGCTTGGACTCCTCGTCGACGGTCCCGTCGTCCACGATCTGGACGTCGACACCCTCCCACCCGGCGGCCCACTCCCGAAAAGCGCCCGCGAACTTCGAGTTCGTGACGAGATAGATCCCGTCGAGCCGGTCAACTCCCGCGAGCGCTTCGAGCAGGTGCTCGACCATCGGCCTCCCGGCCACGTCCAGCAGGGCCTTCGGCCGGTTCAGCGTCAGCGGGTACAGGCGCGTCGCATAGCCGGCAGCGAGGATGACCGCCTTCATGCGAGGAGTACGAGCTCTACGTGCCCTCGTCCCAAGAAGCCAGGTACTTCGCCTGCTCCTCGGTGAGCTCGTCGATGGCGACGCCCATCGTCTCGAGCTTCAGCCGCGCGATCTCCTTGTCGATCTCCTCGGGCACCGGGTAGACCTTGCGCTCCAGGCTCGCGGCGTTCGCGACGACGTACTCGGCGGAGAGGGCCTGGTTCGCGAACGACATGTCCATCACCTGTGCCGGGTGCCCCTCGGCGGCCGAGAGGTTGACCAGCCGGCCGTCGGCGATCAGGTAGATCCGGCGACCGTCCTCGAGCGTGAACTCGTCGACGAAGGTGCGGAGGGTGCGAGTCTCCGTCGCGGCCGAGCGTAGCGCCGGGATCTCGATCTCGACGTTGAAGTGGCCGGTGTTGGCGAGGATCGCGCCGTCCTTCATCGCCATGATGTGCTCGCGCGAGATGACCGACTTGTCGCCGGTGGCGGTCACGAAGATGTCGCCGACCTGAGCGGCCTGCTCCATCGGCAGCACCTGGAAGCCGTCCATCACGGCCTCGAGCGCGCGCAGCGGGTCGACCTCGGTGACGACGACGTGCGCGCCCATGCCTTTGGCCCGCATCGCCACGCCGCGCCCGCACCAGCCGTAGCCGGCGACCACGAACGTTCGCCCCGCGAGCAGAATGTTGGTCGCGCGGACGATCCCGTCGATGGTCGACTGGCCCGTGCCGTAGCGGTTGTCGAACATGTGCTTGGTGAGCGCGTCGTTGACGGCGATCACCGGGAACCCGAGCGCGCCGTCGCGCTCCAGGGCCTTCAGCCGGATGACGCCGGTCGTCGTCTCCTCGGTCGCGCCGACGATGTCGCCGAGCTGCTCGCGCCGGTGCGAGTGCAGTACGCCGATCACGTCGGCGCCGTCATCCATCGTCAGCTGCGGCTTGTGGTCGACCGCGGCCTCGATGTGCTGGTAGTAGGTGTCGTTGTCCTCGCCCTTGATCGCGAAGACGGAGATCCCGAACTCGTCGACCAGCGCGGCCGCGACGTCGTCCTGGGTCGAGAGCGGGTTCGAGGCGCAGAGCACCACGTCCGCGCCGCCTTCCTTCAGCGTCCGCATCAGGTTCGCGGTCTCGCTCGTGACGTGCAGGCACGCGGAGACCCGGTAGCCGGAGAGCGGCTGGTCGCTGGCGAAGCGGTCGCGGATCGCGGCCAGCACCGGCATCTGCCGGTCGGCCCACTCGATCCGGTTCACGCCTTCGGGCGCGAGACCGAGATCCTTGACGTCGTAACGGCTGGTTGTCGCCACGCGCAGGAGTCTAGTCAGAGGTGCCGGGCTCGGTGCGACCGTAGAGGTCGTCGAGCCGCACGATGTCGTCGAGCTGCGGCGTGGAGACCTCGATGATCTTCGTGTCCTCGAGCGCCGTCACGCGATGCACCGTGCCGGGCGGGAAATGAAAGGCCGCGCCGGGGGCGACCACCTCCATGTTCAGCATCCGCTCACCGGGGGCGCCCAGCTCGAGCTGCGCGCGGCCTTCGAGCACGTACCACGCCTCGTCCTTCTCCTTGTGGAACTGCAGGCTGAGCGACTCGCCGCCCCGGACGAAGAGGATCTTGCCGGCGTAGTGGTCGGTCTTCGACCAGATCAGCTCATAGCCCCACGGCTTGTCGACCCGCTCGGGCTCCGACGCGAACTTGTCGAGCCCGCCGAGGTTCGGGGAGGTCAAATGATCGTGCTCGGCCAAGGGCCGCGCGAACCTACCACCATGCGCCTAGGCGGGCCACCCCGGGTGGTCGGCGAGGTACTCGTCGGCCATCCGCAGATCCTTCGGCGTGTTGACGGTGAGCCAAACGCCCTCGTGCTGCAGCGCGCGCAAACGGCCTTCTGCCGCGAGCTCGGGGAACGTGCTCGTCTCGTGATCGCCGCGCTCGGGGAAGCGCTCGAGCGCGTCCTCCCCGAGCACGTAGATGCCACAGCTGACCCACTGATCGAGCCGCGGCGCCTCGCGGAAGCCGGTGACGCGATCGTCGTCGAGCTCGACGACGCCGAAGGGCGAGCGGAGCGGGACGACGGTGATCGTCGCGGCCGCCTCGCGCTCGCGATGGAGCGCCAGCAGCCGCGAGAGGTCGACGTCGACCAGCTCGTCGCCGTTGAGGGCGAAGACGTCGCCCTGCTCGCGCCGGGCCTGCGCCGCGTAGCGGATGCCCCCTCCTCGCCCGAGCGGCTCCGGCTCGGGAACGGCCACGACGTCGGGGCCGATGCCGTTCAGCGCGGCCTCGAACGCACCTTCCTGGCCGGCCGCGCAGCTGACGAGCACACGCGTGACTCCGGCCGCCGCGAGCTGGTCCACCTGGTAGGCGGCGAGCGGCCGGCCCGCGAGCTCGACCAGCGCCTTCGGGCGGCCGCCCGCGGCTTCGCCGAGGCGCTC
>JBIOZO010000223.1:0-6109 GCA_044871215.1 Gaiellaceae bacterium
GCGCCGGAGCTCGCCGACCCGACGCTCGGCAGCCTCGAGACGCTGACGGGCTTGGGCAGCCGCGCCGTCGTGGCGACACCGGTGATCGTGTTCGACCGCATGATCGGCGTACTCGCGCTGCACCGGCTCGAGCCGGGCGCCTGGTCGCCGGGCGACGTCGCGCTGGCCGAGGCGGTGGCGCGCGAGCTCGGCCTGGCCCTCCACACGGCCCGGCTGCTGGACGAGAACGAGCGTCGGCTCGGCGAGCAGTCCGCGCTGTTGAAGGCCGGGCAAACGGTCACGAGCGAGCTTGAGCTGGACGCTGTACTTCAGCGCCTCGTCGACGAGGTGGCCGACCTGCTCGGCGCGGAGGCCGTCGACTGCTTTCTGCTCGACCAGGAGCGCGGCGTGCTCCGCTGCGCGGCCGTCCACGGCACGCTGCAAGGGATCGTCGGGTTCGAGTTCCCGGCCGACCTCGGCCTGTCCGGCCGTGCCATCGCCCGTGGCCGGCCGGTGCTCTCCGACGACTACGAGAGCCTGCCGGAGGCCGTACCGCACCCGGTCTACGAGGGCTTCCGCAGCGCGATCGTCGCGCCGATGCGGTGGTCGGGCGAGGTGATGGGGATCCTCGGCGTCGGCACGCGCGACGACGAGCGACGCTTCACCCAGGCGGACGCGGGGCTGCTCGAGGCCTTCGCCAACCTCGCCGCGCTTGCGCTGCGAAACGCCGAGAGCTTCGCCGAGCGCACGCGCCAGGCCCGGATCCAGCGCGGCTTCTACCGCATCGCCGCCGTGCTGGGCGAGCCGATCTCGCGCAAGGAAACCTTCGACGCGCTCGCGCAGGCGGCCTCCGACGCGCTCGGCGGCGCCAGCGCGGCGGTGCTGATGCCCCGCGACGACGACCTCCGGCTCGACGGGCTGCACAACCTGCCGGGCCTGCTGGTGCAGTTCCTCGAGCGAGGGCTCGGCGACCCGTCCGGCCCGCTGCGCGGTGCGGCGCGCAACGGCCGCGTGCTCGCGGCGCCGCGAATGGAGGACGACGAGCGTTTCGACGAGGAGTGGCGCGAGGTCGCGAGCGAGAGCGGCTACCACTCGTTGCTGGCGGTACCGGTCGAGGCGCCGCGCGCGGACGAGTGCGCGCTCGTGCTCGTCTTCTTCGCCAACGAGCGGCGCTTCGCCGACGACGATCTCGAGCTCGCCCGCAACCTGGCCGGCGCGGCGCGGGGGGCGCTCGAGCGAAGCGAGCTGTTCGAGGCCGAGCGGCGGGCCCGCGGCCTGGCCCAGCAGCTCGCCCGCACCGGCTCGCTGCTCGCGACCGAGCTCGACCCGGCCGCGGTGCTCGACGAGGTCGTCCGCCAGGCGCCGACGCTGCTAGACGCCGACGCCGCCGTGCTGCGACTGCTCGAGGGCGACGAGCTGGTAGCCGCCGCGGCCGCAGGCGAGGACGCTCAAGCGGTGCTCGAGAGCCGCGTCGCGTCAACCGCGCGGCTGGCAGGCGACGCCGTCCAGTCACGCTCGCCGGTCGCGGTTCCGGACGCGCGGGACGACCAGCGGCTGCAGCAGGCGGACCCGATGCTCGCGGCCGGGTATGCCTCGTGCGTCGCGGCGCCGCTTGTCGGCCCCGAAGGCGCGGTGCATGGCGTGCTGTCCGTCTACTGCCACGGCTCGCGCGCCTGGAGGCCCGAGGAGATCGAGGCGCTCGCGGCGTTCGCCGGTAACGCGTCGGCCGCGCTCTCGAGCGCCGAGCTGTACCAGAGCGTGACGCTCGAGAAGGAGCGCAGCGTGGCGATCCTGTCCAACATCGCCGACGGGATCGTCGCCGTCGACCGCGAGGGCAAGGTGGTCCTCTGGAACGCCGCCGCCGAGCGGATCACGGACGTCCCGGCCCACGACGCGCTGGGTCGCCCGCCCAGCGAGGTGCTCCAGCGCGAGCTCGAGTCCGGCGACGACGTCGCGCTGGGCGAGCGCCTGGTGCCGTTGCGGCGCGGCGGCGAGGAGATGTGGCTCTCGCTGACCGAGGCCGTCATGCGCGACCCTGCCGGCGCGGTGGCAGGTCGTATCTTCGCCTTCCGCGACATCTCCTCCGAGCGCGTGGTCGAGCAGATGAAGTCGGAGTTCGTCTCGAACGTCTCCCGCGAGCTGCGCTCGCCGCTGACGTCGATCTACGGCTTCGCCGAGACACTGCTCCGCGACGACGTGCTCTTCGGCGAGGAGGAGCGGAACACGTTCCTCGGGTATATCGCGTCCGAGGCCGGCCGCCTGACCTCCATCGTCGACCGCCTGCTCGCAGTCGCCCAGCTCGACTCCGGCGACCTGCAGGTGCAGCTCGCCGCGACCGACGTCGGCGAGGTCGTCGCGGAGGTCGTCGCCGCAGCCAAGCAGTCGCTCGTGCTCGACGGCCACGAGCTCGAGCTCGAGCTCCCGCCCGAGCCGCTGGCCGCCGACGCCGACCGCGAGAAGCTGCGGCAGATCGTGACCGATCTCGTGGAGAACGCCGTCAAGTACTCGCCGGGCGGCGGCACCGTCCGGGTCTCGGCGCGGCGCCGCGACGACTCGGTCGAGGTTCGGGTCGAGGACGACGGAATCGGCATCCCGCAGTCGGAGCAGAGCCGGATCTTTGCGAAGTTCTACCGTGCCGAGAGCTCCGGGCGCGATCTTGCCAGCGGCGGGACCGGCCTCGGCCTCTTCATCGCCAAGGAGCTCCTGGCCGCCATGCACGGCCGGATCTGGGTGCGTTCGGTGGAAGGGGAGGGCTCGACCTTCGCCTTCTCGTTGCCGCTCTCGTCGCCCGTTCTCAGCGAGCGCGAGTGAATCCGCCCAGGAACGGGTATAGCGCCGCGGAAAGAGAGGGCGAATGACCAGGGTGCTTGTAATCGATGACGAGCCGCCGATTCGGCTCCTCTGCCGCGTGAACCTCGAGGCGGAGGGGATGGAGGTGCTCGAGGCCAGCGACGGGCCGACGGGCCTCGAGAAGGCGCGCAACGACGAGCCGGACGTGATCCTGCTCGACGTGATGATGCCGGGCCTCGACGGCTGGCAAGTCGCCGAGGAGCTGATCGAGGGCGAGCGCACCGGCGCGATCCCGATCATCTTCCTGACCGCCCGGGCCGAGGCGCGTGATCGCGCCCGCGGCCTCGACCTCGGCGGGATCGACTACGTCACGAAGCCGTTCAACCCCGTCGAGCTGGCCCCGCTGGTACGCGACCTGATCGCCCGTGTGGGCCGCGGCGAGCGCGACGACCTGCGCCGCGAGAAGCTCGACGAGCTGCGCGACCTGCTCGACCCGCCGCCGGGCTAGCGACCGGCGAAGTCGGTCGTCACCATCAGCGCGTTACGGTGCCCGGCGAAGCAGCCGCGCAGCGCGCCCACGCCGACGATCCGATAGCCCGGGTGCAAGAGGTTCGCCCGATGCGGTGGGCTGGCGAGCCACATCCGGACCATCGAGCGGGCGGCGCTGAGCGAGCCCTGGCCCCACGCCAGGTTCTCGCCGACCCGGCGGGCGCGGACGCCCGTGCGGCGGATCCGTGCGTTGAAGGCGCCGTGGTAGAACGTCCCCGTTCGCAGCATCTTCGAGCTGTGCGACCGAGCCGCCCGCTCGAGCCGGCCGTCGGCGCGCAGAGGTTGGAGGCCGTTCGCCACGCGCGCTTCGTTCATGGCGGTCAGCAACGACGACTCCGATCGAGTCAATGTGGCGGTCAGGGCCCCGTGCGCGACCCCGGCCAAGATGAGGGCAGTGACGACGGACGCCACTCCGGTCGTTACTCGTCTGGCCACGAGTGGGCCGGATATAAGCACAGATTCCGGACGTAAAGCTCCTCGAACCTGCCGCAAGTGCGCTTTGAAACAGCCAAAAGCTGCGCTAAGACCGCGAACTTCGGCGGTTACACTCAAAGGGCGGGACGTAGCGCAGCCTGGTTAGCGCGCCTGCTTTGGGAGCAGGAGGCCGGCGGTTCGAATCCGCCCGTCCCGATGGGTGTGGGGTCAATCCCCGCCGCTCCCTCATGCAACGGGAACGGCCTCCTTGACGGAGGCCGTTCGTATGAGACGCGAGCCAATGCGGCGAGCATGTCCCCGAGCCCCTGCGGCGAGACTTCGAAGGCGGCCCGCGTTGCCTGTAGGCACATGATCGGCGACAGCTGATCTAGGACCGTCCCCCGTTAGGGTGATTCGGTGGATCGGGTCATCCTCGCGCGGCACGGGGAGAGCGAACGCTCCGTCGACGGCCTCACGAACGGCGATCCGGCCGTACGGGTCGCGCTGACGGCGACCGGGCGCGAGGAGGCGAGGCGGCTCGGCCGCGAGCTCGCCGAGGACGCGATCGACCTCTGCGTGACCTCGGAGTTCGAGCGCGCCCGGGAAACGGCCGACCTGGCGCTCGAGGGCCGCGACGTGCCGAGGCTCGTGCTCGCCGAGCTGAACGACATTCGCTTCGGCCGGTTCGAGGGCCTGCCGCTGACCGAGTACCGCGCCTGGGCGCACTCGCACGGTCCGGAGGAGATCTGTCCGGGCGGCGAGAGCCGCGCCGAGACGGTCCGACGCTACGTGCGGGGCTACAAGGCGCTCCTGACCCGGCCGGAGTCGACCGTGCTGGTCGTCGCCCATGGGCTGCCGGTTCGCTACGTGCTCGACGCGCTCGAGAGCCGCAATCCGGCCGCCGCCGTCGCTCACGTCCCATACGCGGAGCCGTTCAGACTCTCGGCTCCGGAACTCGACGCGGCCGTCAGCCGCCTGGAGGCGTGGGCACTTAGGCCTTCCTGGGAAGCGGAGCGCGACCTCTAGAAATGCGCGCTACTTTGTCCTAAGCTCGATTGCCAGTTTCGGCAAGCGGCGCCGACTTGGCTTCCGCTTGAGATGAGGGGAGGGCTTGTGCAGTTCAAGGTCATCGTCAGTGTGTTAGCAACGCTTGTGTGCGCGGTCGCGCTCGTCGCGGCGTCAGGCGCCGGCGCCGCCAAGGCGCCGAGGACGGCGCAGGTCGACGTCTCGACGAAGGCGGCGGTCGTCAACTATTTGCGCTCGATCCACGTGAACCCGAAGGGGGTCGTGATCCAGCGCGGCGCCCGAAACTACGCCGGCCCGAACTGCCCGGGCAAGCGCTGGACTTGCGCGAACACGAAGCACACGGTCGTCCAGGTCGCGGGCCCTGGTGCGAAGAACATCTTTCGCTGCAGGACCGCGAATTGCTCAGTCCTACAAATTTCGAAGTCTCCCCTGGCCGTCAACTTCGCATCGTGCGCCAAGAATGGCGGCGTCACGCAGTCCTGCACGATCAACCAGCCCAACGCCACCGGGACGAACAAGGCAGCCGTCTGGATGGACACGGGGAAGCTCACCGGCCTGAGCCAAACGGCCGTGTACACCGCGTCGATCAAGCAGGGTCCGACTTCGGCCTCCGGATCCTCGAACGTCAACCTTGCCTGCGTTCACCAAAAGGTGTGGCTTGACGCGACGGTTACCGACACCAAGTCCACGACCACGACGGTCGTCCACGAGGCCCATCAGTCGATCTCGATCGAGCAGAATTCCCAGACCGGCTCGAATTCGATCCAAGACGCAATTCAAACTGGCAAGACCACCGCTGATTGTGCGTCGTCTGCGACGTCTCCGCTCTCGCAGGAACAGCTGATGACCTCGAGCGTCACCGCCACGTCGTCCAAGAGCAAGGTCACGCAGCGGCAGGACGCCTTGAACAACGGGCCGAACGTAACACTTGACATCAAGCAGAACCAGGGCGGGGCGTTCAAAGACATCGCGACCGTGAACAGCCCGAACACGGCTGCATTCGTCCAGACGATCACGCAGACGGCAGTGGCGAACAGCCCGGGCGGTGCGACTCAGGTTCAGAGCTCCCCGACCGGAGGCGTTCTCGCCGCCGTCAACCAGTACAGCAAGGGCCTCTCGACCGCAGACGCGACGCAACTGGAGACGCAGTGTCAGGACGCGCAGCCCAGCGGCTTGACGACCTGCGAGACGGGCGACGCAGACGCGCCGGCAGGCTACTCACTAAGCCAGACCCAGTATGGGCCGCTGCGGAAGGCGCCTGGCGACTCCGCCCAAACCGGCAACGCCAACGACACGTTCAAGATCACCCAGACGTCGCATCAGGACAACGACAAGGCTTCCGGACAGTCCA